>JANLSE010000479.1:0-17528 GCA_031362265.1 Roseiflexaceae bacterium | reverse complement strand
TTTGCCAATGAGAAGGATCATCCCGAGGTTGCACCCGCCCAGTTCGAGATGAACTATTCCTACACCGAGGCCGCAATTGCCGCCGACCAGATTCTGCTCTACAAGCTGATCTGCCGCCAGGTAGCTCGCCGCCTCGATATGACCGCAAGCTTCCTACCCAAACCAGTGACCGGCGTGAATGGCAATGGTATGCATACCAATCTGTCGATTTCACGTGGTGGCACCAATCTGTTCTATAGTACAAGTGGCGCTGAGGGGCTTTCGGATGCCGGTTGGCAGTTCATCGACCGTATTCTAACCAGTGCTAATGATATCTGCCTTGTGCTAAACCCCAGTGTTAATGCATATCGTCGGCTCGACCCGCATTTCGAGGCGCCAAACCAGATCAAAGCGTCACCTGTTGATCGTGGCTCCATGGTGCGCATCCCAATCGGGAACGAAAAGTCGGCCCGTGTCGAAGTGCGTTCGGTTGGCCCAGATGCTAACCCACATATGACACTCTATACCCTGTTACGTACCGGCTTGGAAGGCCCACTCTCTGCTGGTATCCGTACTGCAGAGCGCTACCTGCCCGATAATGTCTATACTGCGATCGACGATTTCATCGCTAGCGAGCACAACGCACATCTCTTCACGGCTGATGTTCGCGACAAGTTTGCTGAACTCAAGACATCCTCCGCCGACCGCTGCCCACGCCTGCTTGGCACAATGATCAAGCGCGCCGAAGTGCAGTTCCACCACGAGGTTACTAATCAGTACCTGTGGAGCAAGTTCTAACCAAGTAATGAGTGGATAACAAAAGACCGCCGGCCAAGGTGAAATGCTTGGTCAGCGGTCTTTTGTTATTCCCTAGATAGTATCTCGTGTGGTTTTATCCTTTAATCTTCTCGCCAGTGTATGGGTCGTACTTCCACTGCTCAACTCCTCGTGGGTGATCAGGAAGCATTGCCGCAGCTGCAGTGCTTACGCTGGCCGTGGCTTGCTCTTCTGGCATCACCATCCAGAGTACGAGGTATACAAGCGGGGTTACTCCACCCGCAAACACGGAAAGCACAAACACAAGCCGGACGATTGTCGAGTCGATATTAAAATAGCGTGCAACACCACCAGCTACACCACCAATCATACGGTCATTGCGGCTGCGAACTAAGCGAGTATCCATGATTATCACTCCTTTATACATCCCGGCCATAACTACCGGGTTCTTATCTTCATATCCATCCGACGCTGCCTGCGCAAAATAGTTGCACCACGTAAAAGCGCAAAATGCAGAATACACAAATGTCACCGCATCTCTTTGTCTTGAAATATCTCTGTTACGATAGTTTTCTCTTTTGAAATATGTTACAATGCAAACGCAAACTGGCAATGGAGCGAAGTATATGACCCTCTCAACAGCACTTACTGAGGAGCTTGTTCTCAAGGCACTTAGTACCGTTCAGGAACCCGAACTCGGCGGCGATCTTGTTTCGCGCCGTATGATTAAGAATATTACAATCACTGGCGATCAGTTACATTTCAATGTAGAACTAACAACACCAGCCTGTCCGCTCAAAGATCAAATCCGTGCTGAGTGTGAAGAAGCGCTCGTTCGTATTGCTCGGCTTGATCGTTCACAAATACAGATCGAATTTACATCCCAGGTTCGGCCACGCGGTGGTGTGATGGATAAAGCCGCCATTCCTGGCGTGAGCCATGTAATTGCCGTATCCGCTGGCAAAGGCGGCGTAGGTAAATCAACCGTCGCGGTCAATCTTGCGGTCGCATTAGCGCAAGAAGGGGCACGTGTCGGGTTGCTCGATGCTGATGTTCATGGCCCATCGATTCCAACTATGCTTGGCACAAAAGGGCAGCATCCAAGCGCATATACTAAAGCCGATGGGCAACAGGCGATGACCCCGGTCGAGGCATTTGGTATTAAGATGATGTCAATCGGCTTTATGGTTGAAGATTCACAGCCTGTTATATGGCGTGGGCCAATGGTCTCACAACTGCTTCGCCAGTTTCTCTACCAAGTCGAATGGGCGCCGCTAGATTACCTCATTATCGATATGCCACCTGGTACTGGCGATATTGCGCTCACATTGACCCAATCGCTCCAGAATGCTGGGCTCACCGGGGCAGTCAGTGTCACGACGCCGCAAGCTGTTGCAACACTGGATGTACTCAAGAGCATGGAGATGTTTAAGAAGGTCAATGTGCCGCTACTAGGCATTATCGAAAACATGGCCTTTTTTATTGCGCCCGATACCGGAGCGCGCTATGATATCTTTGGTAGCGGTGGAGCGGCCCGCTTAGCAGGCCAACTCGATGTACCATTACTTGGCCAAATTCCGCTTGGCATGAGCATTCGCGCAGGTGGCGATTCTGGGCACCCGGCTGTTACTGGCGATACCCCTGACGGTTACGCCGATACCTTCCGCGAGATCGCCCGCAGGCTAGCGGCACGCGTAAGTGTGATGGAGTATCAAAGTAATGAAGCATTGAAACAATGAAGCGGAGCAACGAGAACAAGAGAACAAAGAACAAGAACCAAGAACCGTTCTGCGCTCTACGCTTTGCGCTCCAACGCTCTGCACTATCCGCTTTCCGCTTCGATGCTACACCCAAAGGGTACCCGGCTTCAGTGCTCTAACGTTAGTGAGGGTTTCCCATGAATACTATTCTCTCCCAAACGATTCCACTCTACACACCCGATACATTGCCACGCCCACAATATGCGACAGACGATGCTGCGCTCGATTCATACGGGCGGCGGATCGATTATTTGCGGATCTCCTTAACCGATCGCTGTAATCTACGTTGTGTCTATTGTATGCCCGAGATTGGCATGAAGTTTATGCCACGCCCAGAATTGCTCACCACCGCTGAACTGCTACTGGTCGTGCGCGCCGCGGCATCCGCTGGTTTCCGCAAAATTCGCCTAACTGGTGGTGAGCCAACCCTACGGCCAGATATTGTTGAGATCGTGCGCGAAATCAAACAGATCGAAGGGATCACCCATGTTGCAATGACAACCAATGCCTTGCGATTGGGGCAACTGGCCGAACCACTGAAGGCCGCAGGGCTTGATCGCGTCAATATTAGTATCGATACCCTGAACCCCGAAAAGTTCCGTACCATGACACGCGGCGGTACATTCGAAAAGGTGTGGGGTGGAATCGCCGCCGCAGATGCCGCCGGGCTCCATCCAATTAAGCTGAATGCTGTTGTTGTACGCGGCATGAATGATGATGAAGTAGCCGATCTTGCAGCACTCACCCTGAAATACTCATGGGAGATGCGCTTCATTGAAGTCATGCCACTTACGGGAGTAGCTGGCCTGGCGGAAGAAGGCGTGGTTGGTACAGCCGAATTGATTGAACGGATCGAACAACGCTTTGGTACGCTCGAACCCTATGGGCAGGACCCAAGCGACCCGGCCCGCCGTTATCGTATTCCAGGCGCACGCGGAAAACTAGGGTTTATTAGTGCCGTTACCGATCCATTCTGTTCAACATGTAATCGTATGCGCCTAACATCCGATGGGCGCTTGCATCTGTGCCTTCTGCGTGACGATGAGGTTGATCTACGCGCTGCTGTTCGTAGCGGGGCAACACTGGATGAGATTGAGCAAATTATTCGCCATGCAGTGTTCATTAAACCCTGGGGCCACGGCTTACCCGAGGGTGTCTTACCTCAGCTCCGTGGTATGTCCGCATTAGGTGGGTAGCAGGCACGCTAGATAGCTGTCTGTGGATCTTGTGTCTTTGCATATTTGCGTATTTACGTTATCATCCTTACAGTCTTTGTATTTTAGGGTTCGGCTATAGAATCCCGATAACCTGACATCCTGTTCATCATTCGGAGAACAATGCATGCTCTCACGACGTAGAATTCTTAAAGGCGTAGTTGCAGGTACGGCAGGGTTGATTCCACTTGCACACGCGGATGCAAGAACTCCAAGCCAATCGACTGGAACTCAAATTTTCTTCCCAGAGACGAGCCATAATATTGGGTTCAAGTTTCGTCAGCATTTTGAGCGTAATGGCGGTCTAGAGATTTTCGGATTACCGATTACTGAAGTTGTTTCTGATAATGGTTTGTTGGTTCAATATTTCGAGCGTGCGCGTTTTGAATTACGCCCAGATCTCAGCACAGGGGTCGCGCTCTCACTCCTTGGTACTGAACTGACGTTTGGGCGCAGTGAGCCTGAGTTCCAATGGGTCTCCGCCAATCCTAACAATGGGCGGCAATACTTCCCTGAAAGTGGCCATACGCTTGGTGGCGCGTTTAGTGAGTTCTGGCAACGTAAGAATGGCTTGGTCACATTTGGCTATCCGATTTCCGAGGAACTGACTGAACCCGGTGCCGATGGTGTCCTACGAACTGTCCAGTATTTTCAGCGTGCACGGTTTGAATTTCATCCTGAAGAAGCCTTTACCCCAAGCTCGATTCTGCTTGGTCATCTTGGGCGCCAAGCGCTTGAACGCCGTCCCGATCTCGCCTATGCGGCTACGCCAGCTACACCAATTGCACTTCTTGGCCGTGCCACTACTGGCTTTCGTGGCTCTTCCTACGAACGGCGCACGAATGTACAGCGCGCCTCTGCACTCTTTGATGGCGTTACGGTCGATCCCGGCCAGGAATATTCATTTGTTGATGGCCATGATTTTAGCGAAGCAGCTGGATTTGTCGAAGGCTATGCAATCGTTAGCGGCAAATTGGATCGCGTGATTGGTGGCGGATTGTGCCAGGTCTCAACAACCATGTTTCGCGCAGTTGCCAATGCTGGCCTGCAAATAACACGGCGTATTGCACACACCTATGTCGTCTACTTTTATGAGAATGTTCCAGGCTTCGATGCGACTGTCTTTTCACCCCAGCTCGATTTCCGCTGGCGGAACGATATGACCACCCCGGTTACGATCATCACTAATGTTGATGTACCGGCGGGAACAGTCACTTTCGAAATTTTTGGCACCAGTGATGGCCGTAGTATTCAGTATCAAGGCCCAGCGGTACGCAACAAAGTTCAGCCAGGCCTGGCGACATGGCAATTCGATGAAAAACTTGCACCAGGGCAAAAAACCCAATTGGTACATGGGCGGCCCGGTATGAATGTGACATTCATCCGCACAGTAACAATGCCCGATGGCTGGATCGCCAACTATGATCGCTTCGATACACACTACAGGCCGTGGGCCGATTTCTGGACATTTGGGCCAGGTGTCATTCCACCGGCTGGGGTTATTGTGATCAAAGCCTAGTACACTGAAGTGTCGATTGTTGCGCTACGCGCACCGCGTTTACGGTCTATCTTCACCACAGAGGCACGAAGACACAAAGATTGCTCTCATATGCCAACTAACTCTGTGTCTCTGTGTCTCTGTGGTTCGGTATCTGTTTGCTCGCCAACCAATCGATGGTTAGAGCTATGTTCCAGATATGCTCAGCCAAATCCTCAAGCGTTGGAATAGCCTGGATTTGTTCGTGCATCCCCTCCAGAACATTGAATTCATGCAGCAATGTGTAGGCCATTGCGCGCCGAGGTAGATCAACTAAAAGAAGGGGATCAGCATATGCACTAAGCGCAGCATCTAGCAGCGTTTTGTTGCCGCGAAATAATCCAAGGTGGAGCGCCACCAGTTCATAGGTAGGAGCGCCAACCCTGGCATCACCAAAATCAATCACCCCGCTTGGCAACCACTGCCCTTCCACATATTCGCCCAGCACATGATCTGCATTGAGATCACAGTGCAACAGCCGTGGTGGATGGGTCTGATCAACCAGTTGTGTAATGGGTGGAAGGTAGTGTTCAAGCTCAGCAATCAAGTGGAGTGGCAAAACGCCCCAACGAGTGTGTTGTTCGACAACATGGGCGCGCTGGTGGTGCAGGAATGCCAGAAAATCACCCCAATCCGCATGCAGATGAAGATTCTGCGCAAGTGGCAATCCATGGATTCGCTGTAAGAATATGCCAAGCCAAGTCGCTAATGCGAGCTGATTTGAATCTGGTAGTGTCGCCGATTCGCCCAAGCTCATCCCCGGCAACAGGCTCGTCACCAGATATGGCCACGGCCACCCACCAGTAGAATCAAACAATTCGCCACTCGCGATCAATGCTGGTGCCGCAATTGCCTGAGCAGCAGCGATCATCGCATAGCATTCACGCTCAGCAGCGAAGCTGTATGAACCGCCAAATAGATTTGAATAGAGCTTCACCGCATAGCGCTGGTCCACCAGAAAGACCACATTCGTACCGGGAAGCCCAGCTCGAACATCGTGGCATTCCAACCCATGGCGAGCACAAATCGCAACGACATATGCGTGCCAATAGGCGGTATTTGTAAATAGCGCAGCATACGCAGCACGGTCCGCAAAATAAGGCCGAATCATGCGTCGAAACAGTATCCTATCTTGGTGACAGTGCGAATACGCTCACGTGTTTCTGAAGCTGTTTCAAATTTGCTCCGCAAGCGCCGAATATACACAGCAACCAGATTTCGGCCACTCTGATCGGTGTAGCCCCAGACATTATCCAAAATCTGGTCGGTACTCAGGATTCGCCCAGCGTTCTGCATCAGATAATATAATAACCGAAATTCAATTGGTGTTAAATCTCGTGTTTGATTGTCACCAAATGTTACCATATGCGTGAGTGGATCGAGGGTAATGCCATTCTGACTAATCTTTGCAGCCTGTGCGCCCAAGCTCATTTTCCAGCGGCGTAATACAGCACCCATACGTGCCAATAATTCAAGCGGCTCAAACGGCTTAGTCAGATAATCATCTGCACCCATTTGTAAACCCATCACCCGATCCTGAAGTTGATCACGCCCGGAAACAAATATAATAGGCACACTCGAAATACGCCGGATCTCACGACACAGATCAAACCCATTAATCTGCGGCATTTCAACATCAAGCAGTATAATATCAAGCTCCTGATCTTCGATCGCACGGAGGGCCTCGTTACCATTATGCGCCTTGATTACTTTGTAACCAGAATCTTCAAGCAAGAAGCTTGTAAGCTTGAGGTTATAGAGATCATCATCGACAATTAAAACATCCAACGTTGTACCTCCTGCAAAACAAAGCAAGATCTTCTTCGTGCCAAAACAACTATCAATACGTAGTACTTTAGTACGGGGATATGCATATCGTATACATAGGCCTCGGGCAATCAAGTAAACAACAATTCATCTGGAGTTGACCATTATGCGTTTCGCAAGCCTACTCGCAAATATACATCTCGCATTCACAAGCGGAAATCTCGATATACCTATTCAGAATCTAGCCTATGACTCGCGTGCCGTGCAATCTAGTAGTTTATTCATTGCTATTCGTGGGTTTCATACCGATGGCCACCGTTATATAACCCAGGCGATCGAGCGTGGTGCTGCGGCAATCGTCTACGAAGACCCCGCATGGGATGGGAAATTGCCAGTACCAGCGGTTCGGATTACAAATACACGTGTTGCCCTTGCACCAATTGCAGCAGCATTCTATGGGCATCCCGGCCAACAGATGCGTGTTGTGGGTATTACCGGAACCGATGGCAAAACCACAACAACCTTTCTCACCTCGGTAGCACTAGAGGCAGGCGGCCTTGTAACGGGGCTCATGGGTACCGTGGATTTCAAGATCGCTCGGCGCATGTGGTCCAACGACACTCGTCAGAGCACGCCAGAAGCACCCGAGGTTCAGGGGTTATTGCGTGAGATGGTTGGCGCTGGATGTAGTCACGCCGTTGTAGAAGCGACATCACATGCCCTTTCAGCCCGCTGGAATAGGCTTGGCGGCTGTGGTTTTGATATTGCGGTACTCACGAATGTCACGCATGAGCACCTGGATTTTCATGGGAGTGTTGAACAATACCGACTCGACAAAGCGCGTTTATTCGAAATGCTAGGGGAACCTGGCAATGACATGCAGCACCCGAAGCAGCGTAAAATCGCGATTGTGAACGCTGACGATACCCATCATAAGATGTATCTTGCGGCAGCACCCGTATTGGCGGAGCGCCTGACGTATGGCGTTCATACCGCCGCCGACATTCGTGCCACCCAGGTCGTCGCCAGCCGCGATGGGCTACGATTCCACATCACAACACCCTGGGGCGAGCGCGATGTACAATTGTTACTGACTGGCGATTTCAATGTACACAACAGCCTTGCAGCTCTTACCGTTGCGCTTGCCGAAGGAGTTGATCTCGATGTGGCGCTTAGAGCATTAGGGCGTATTGGCGGTGTCCGTGGGCGTATGGAACGAATTGAGCAAGGCCAACCATTTACCGTACTCGTCGATTATGCGCATACCCCAGGATCATTTGAAAAGCTCATGACCATCGTTCGCCCACTTACAAACGGGCGTCTGATTGCTGTCTTTGGCAGTGCAGGTGAACGTGATCGTGAAAAACGCCCGATCCAAGGCGCAACGGCTGCACACTTCTGTGATGTAGTCGTACTCACCGATGAAGATCCGCGTTTTGAGGATCGCACAGAAATCCTTGCGGAGATAGCCAAGGGAGTCCAGGAAGTCAATCGTACCCGCGCAGAACCCTGTATCTGCCTGCAGATCCCCGACCGTCGCCAGGCCATCCAGGCTGCACTCGGCAAGGCGCAGCCAGGTGATATTGTGCTCCTGCTTGGTAAAGGCCATGAGGCATGCATTATTTATGGCGCAGAGAAGACACCTTGGGATGAGAGTACCCAGGCACAAGAAGCATTACGCGAGTTAGGGTATGGCTTAGAGGCTAATGGCTAGAATCTGAAGCTGATGGCGGGGTAAAAGTGAGGGTAAGCGCAACTGATAGGAGTATCAGCTGTAGCATTACCCTCTGAACGCTAACCTATTTATACTATGGTTTATGCTGTTGCTGGTTCGCTATCGTTTTTCTTGCCAAACCAGCGCTCCCACTCACGGTTTTCCCAAACAACAAGCAGTTGGGCCGCATTGAAGATCGATGAATAGGTGCCAGAGAGTAGCCCAATCATTAAGATCAACACAAAGTGGTAGACTGTTGAGCCACCAAACATCAGCAGCGCCACCAATGTAAACAATGTTGTAAGTTGTGTATTGATTGAACGTGGCATTGTCTGCACAATACTGTGATTAACAATATCATCGAACGACTCGCCAGAGCGGCGCGCAAGCAGGTTTTCGCGAATACGGTCGAATACCACAATTGTGTCGTGTACCGAGAAACTAATAACCGTCAATACTGCGGTCAGGAACAGTGCATCAATCTCAAGGTTGGTGAGCACACCCAGAATAGAGGCTGCGCCAATCACAACCAACACATCGTGAACCATGGCTATAATGGCACAAACGCCATAACGAAGCGGATGCGGAGCACGGCGGAAGGCAATCGTAAGGTATATCAGAATTGCGACACACGCACCAATAACCGCTACAACCGCACTACGCGTCGATTCAGCGCTGACTGTCTCGCCCACGCTCTGAAGTGAGGCGAGGCGTACTTGCCCATTATCCTTCTGGAGTGCCGTGAGGATACGATCCTGTTCGACAGCTGAATCTGTGCCACTCAATCGCTTGGTGCGCACAAGCACGCCAGCAACTTGCTTACCATCAACCGTCGACTGGCTAATTTGGACGCGCGGATCTGGGAAGCCATTAGCTACAAAGACTTGGCCAATCGTTTCTGTATTGAGTTGATCCTGTTGGCGCTCAATAAACTGAATATCCCAGAGCGCGCCACCACTGAAATCAATCCCAAGCCGCAGGCCATAGAGGCCAAGTGATATCGCGCCTGGCACAATTATCAGCAACGAAATAATAAACCACCAATAGCGTAATCGAACAATATTCTTCATACAATTCCCCACCCTGAGCTAGCGCTGCAGGCCGGGCGCCTCCTTCATGTCATACATCCACGGATTCTGGGCGACCGAAAGTGGGATAATCAGGCGGAGCAATGTGCGCGTGACAACCACAGCCGTGAACAGACTCAACAGAATACCGAGACCGAGTGTCAGTGCGAATCCAATGATCAGGCTCACGCCAAAGCTATTACCAAATATGAATAGGATGACCGAAGTGATCATCGTAGCCGCGCTTGAGTCGCGAATCGCGGGCCAAGCCTCTGCGAACCCAGCTTCAACCGCCGTACGCAAGGATCGGCCATGGCGCAATTCATCCCGCAAACGCGCAAAAATAAGCACGTTCGCATCCACGGCAATACCTACCGAGAGAATGAAACCTGCAATTCCTGGCAATGTCAGCGTTACAGGAATAAGCTTATAGATCGCAAATGAGATCGCCGCGTACAGTGCCAATGCGAGTGTCGCAAGTACCCCTGGTAAGCGATAGTAGAACATCATAAATAATGCAACCACCGCAACACCAATCACACCCGCACGCACACTTGCGTCAACAGAGTTCTGGCCTAGTGTAGCCGAAACGGTTCGGCTCGATTCAACCTGAAGCGCAATTGGCAGAGCGCCATATTTGAGCTGATTGAAAATACGCTCGGCATCAGCACGAGTACTGGTTGTAATTTCACCACTACCACCAATCAGTGCGGCCTGAACGACTGGGCAGCTAAAAACAACATTATCGAGCACAATACACATGGGTTTCTGAATATTCTGGCTCGTGAATGTCTCGAGTCGGCTTGCCGACTGGCCAGTAAATGCAAAGGACACCGCATACTGGGCCGAAACCGTCTGGCCTTGGCCAAAGCGTGGTTGCACCGAGCGTGTGTCGAGATCTATACCATCAGTAATATTTTCGTAAATTGGGATACTCGGATCGATTGTACGAGTATCTGGAACTGTGGTAGGCACAACTGTCGGCGCAGCAGCATTCGGATCAACTGGAGTAGTTGGTTGAGGTATCGTTGTTGGAGCATTCAGGAGTGCCGATGGGTTAGGGTTTCCGGTCGTCCGAATCACGGATCCGGTCTGTAAGAATTCGCCTTTTGTGTCAACAAATTCAAGCCGCCCGGTGCCACGCAACGTCTCAACTGCCTGGGCAGGATCCTTCACACCCGGCAATTCTACAATAATACGATCCGTACCAGAGAGCTGGACAACCGCCTCGCTTACGCCAAGGCCATTAACGCGGCGCTCAATGACTCCCTTGGCGACCTGCATGGTATCGCGATCGGCGGCGCTCTCCGCCTTAAGGAGAACTTGTGTACCACCCTGAAGATCAAGCCCCAGGCGAATGTTAACATCGCGCCCAAGCCAATTGTTCCCAGGGGCGAAGTCGATCCATAGTGCCATAGCAGCAACAATAAGGATCAAAACGAGCGAGATTGCTTCTCGATTACGCACGACGTTTACCGCCTCCAATTAGCCAATATCATTCACACCAGCGCATTATAGAGCTAGGGTGCGCGAACTGTCAACGCGTGTAGCCTGGTATGAGCGCATATTAATCAGCGCAGCAACCCAAATCAGCAGCTGGAAAACTGCAGAAAGCATACACCAAAAGCAGATCGCCTTGATAATCGCAAGTTGGAGGAAAACAAAATAAGCTGAGAACGCGACCCCAATCGTTGAGATCGCCAGGAGCAATACCGCAATTGAAATGCGGCCAAGCGTTTCGTGTGAAAGCGCCAGCAGCGCCATACCAAATAAGAGTAGATATCCAAATACCCCTAAGTAAGCGACTGGCAAGACATCAAACAAAACGGAATATGAGCTTGCCGCGACTGTTTCACATCCACCACCAGTTGGACAATAGATGGCACCTCCGATCGTCCGTTCTAACCCTAAGTAGAGGGCATCAAACATTCCGAGTAATGCCAATAGGGCAATACCCATGCGTGGATACAGCGAACGTTCAGTGGACAATAGAGTACTCCTGAGGTGCTGATTATCATAGATAGCATCACCCCGATTTACCTAGGTAACCAGCACCAATTTATTACTTTCCGGCCAGAACTGCCTCAACATCCGCTTCAAGCAGGCTAACAATCTGATCAATTGTTTGAGCACCTGCGGTATCAACGAGCTTACCATTCACAGAAAAGGACGGCGTTCCGGTAAGCTGTAGCTTATCACCAGCGGCCTTAGCCTGTAGAATAGCCGCCTGATGCGTTTGATTCTTGAGGCAATTCGTAAAGGTATCCTGGTTGATTCCGAGCTGGCGAGCATAGGCCACAAATTGCGCAGTTGGATCAGATACCTCTGCCCAGATACGCTGATTCTCGAACAACATATCGTGCATCTGCCAGTATACGCCTTGATCTGCGGCACAGCGAGCTGCTTCCGCGGCTGGAATCGCATTGGGATGGATATTGAGTGGATAATCCTGATACACGAACTTGACCTTGCCAGTAGCAACATACTTGGTTTCAAAAGCGAGTGACGCCACACGGGCGTAGAATGCACAGCCTGGTCACTGAAAATCGGAATACTCCGTAACAACTACACTAGCATCGGCATTGCCTTTATATGCGTACCCTTCGGCAGTATTACCGGTTGGGCCAGCTGGCGCAGCAGGAACGGAACTCACTGGTGTTGCGGAGAGGATCGCAGTCTGCTGGTTCTGCATCATAAAGACCGATAGTACAACAATGCCAACCACAATGATGACGCCAATCAGCGCATAAAAGATTCGCATTGGTGATGTCTTACGAGCCGTTTTAGAGCTGCGGCCGCGTTGATGGGAGTTACTCATGAGATTAGCCCTTCCAATTGCGATCGCCCTTGGGCAATGGCAACCGCAGAATCATACATATACCATATTAATTATAGAGATATCGCTACCCCACGACAACAGTGATCTAGCAACCCTAAGTTAACATTCGCTAAGACTCTCATTGACAGCATGCCCACAGCGATCTACCATGCGCAGCATAATCGAATAATCGTAGCGGTGCCCAGTGGTTCGGAAGCCCGGGCATAATGGCGAAGCCGGTGCAAGTCCGGCGCTGTCCCGCAACTGTATGGCAGAGTGATCATCGCTGTGCCAAGCCAGGCCGACCGCCGCTGCGCCTCCTGATATCCTCCGAACGAGAGGGTGTGGAACTATTGTACGCCAGATGTTGCCTTTGGGTAGTATGGCATTCAAATCAGTACCGCGCCCGGCAGTGATGTCGGGCGCGCTGTTTTGTTAACGGGGGTATGATCTGTTGAGCCGACGATTAGTAAGCATCATCATCTATCTCTTTGCGAGCGCATTGGGGGTTTGGGCATTTCTATCGCCTTTCCTCACCCAACATCTTGCCCAAACTGGTGAACTACAAGCAGGTGGCCCGTTAGCACCCTTGTTGCTCACCGGGCTTGTTGGGTTATGTTATTTGGCCTTATTACACGAAGCGCATGGCCCAGCCGCTGGAGCAACGATTGTGGCACTTCTTGGTGTGCTTGTAGCAATGAATGCGGCGCTGCGCTTTGCTGAGACCGTTGTGCCAGGGCCGGGCGGCTTTACGCCAATGTTTCTACTGATCATTCTGACAGGGTATGTTTTTGGCGCACGAATCGGGTTCCTGATGGGCGCATTATCACTCATGGTTTCAGCACTTGTGACAGGCGGGGTAGGGCCTTGGCTGCCATATCAGATGTGGGCCGCTGGCTGGATCGGCTTGTCGGCGCGCGGGGTTCGCTCTCTGGCCATCCTGATGAAGATTGATGGCCGTAGCGGCGAAATTGTGTTACTAGCACTATTCGCCGGGGCGTGGGGATTCCTATATGGTGGCATCCTGAATCTCTGGTTTTGGCCGTATGTTGTCGGCGACCTAAGCAGTGGCTGGTCACCAGGCATGGGGTTAGCTGCGAGTATATCGCATTATGTGGCATTCTATATGCTTACCTCTTTTGGGTGGGATGTATTCGCGGCGGTTGGTAATAGTATGCTGATTGTACTGTTTGGCGTACCTATTCTACGGGCGTTGCGGCGTTTTGAGATCCGGCTCAATTTTCGGTCTATGCAGCGTGAGAGCCTTGAAGCGCTAAAACCGTAAAGTGGATCGTATGGTACTCCTTGCCTTATTCGATGGCCGAATAGTCATGATAAAACGTACTCTGCACCCAATCGCATGGATCGCCTGGCTTACTGCCGCATGTATCACTCTCTCGGCCACACGGAATCCGCTGCATCTGCTGATCGCTGTCTTATGTATAGCTTTCACCGCCTTGATCTGCTCACCACAAGCTGGGATGTTTCGCTACGCACCAGTCATTATTCTAGGTTCTGCTGTAATCAATCTTCTCACGGCACGGATTGGGGCGACGGTTTTGGTTCGATTACCCGCATCTTGGCCGCTTGTGAATGGCAATCTAACGCTGGAGTCGCTGGTCTTTGGCATAGTAACCGGGCTAGCATTATCGGGGGTATTTGCGGCATTTACCGCAGCACACCGGGCTATTCCTACACGTACACTACTTGATCTTCTGCCAGTAGCATTTGCGCCATTGGCGGTGACAATCACGATTGCGGTGGCGTTTGTTCCAGCAACGTTGCGCCATCTCCGGCAGGTACGTGAAGCACAGGCGATACGTGGACACCGGTTACGCGGGCTTCGCGATTGGGTAGCATTGCTGATGCCATTACTGATTGGTGGATTGGATCGGGCATTACAGTTAGCCGAAGCGCTGGCGGCACGTGGCTTCCCTGAGACGATTGGCATGCAGAAGCGAATGCCAACGATACTGATAGCGCTTGGGCTTGGCATGCTGATTGGTGGGCTGCTCATTCGGCAATGGGCAGGCCATATTCTTGGATGGATGTTGTTGCTGGGTGGAAGTGTGCTTGTGGCAATCGCGATCTGGCAAACTGGGCATGCAGCTCCAAAAACGCGATACCGCCAGGTGCCATGGATGCCGCACGACAGTTTGGTGCTGATTGCAGCGCTCGCTGTTGTTGGCGTATTCACACTCCCACTTCCGTTCATTGATCCTGTCGCACTGCTATTCTCGCCATATCCCAGTTTGGCACTACCTAGGTTCAACCCATTGATTGGCATGGCAACGCTTGGGCTTCTAGGGCCGGGGGTGTTTGTTGTAATAGGGAAGCAGTGAAACCTAGATTTGGTTTTCGGTATGATTACATTCAATAACCTTACCTATACATATCCCAATACATCGCACCCCGCACTGCGTGATGTGACACTGTCTCTGCCGGAGGGAAGTGTTGCCTTAGTGATCGGTTCCTCTGGATCGGGGAAGAGCACACTGCTGCGGTGCATTGGTGGGCTGGTACCACATTTTAGCGGTGGCACAATTCAGGGTTCAGTACTGGTTGCTGGCCATGATCCAGTGCTGGATGGGCCAACCCGCATGAGTCGTCTGGTTGGCTATGTGTTCCAAGATCCAGAGACACAGGCGGTGATGGAGCGTGTTGAGGATGAGATCGCTTTTGGCCTAGAACAAGCTGGCATTCCTCATGCCGAAATGCGTATCCGGGTTGAAGAGGTTCTGGATTTGCTTGATCTTGCAGTACTACGCGATCGCCTGCTTGAGTCGCTCTCAGGTGGGGAACGACAACGGGTGGCAATTGCAGCAGCACTCGCACTGCGGCCACGTGTGCTGGTTCTGGATGAACCTACATCGCAGCTCGATCCACAATCGGCAGAGGATGTTCTGAGCGCACTCATACGCCTCAACCAGGATTTAGGTCTCACGATCATCCTGGCTGAGCATCGCTTAGAGCGTGTGCTGCCATTTGTTGATACGCTGATTTATTTGGATGATACGCAACCCGGCGCATTGGTAGGCCTACCATCTACACTTGCTGCCGAGCTCCCGCTCCATCCACCAATCGTCGCAATTGCCAAAGCACTTGGTTGGCATCCCACACCACTAACGATCAAGGCAGGTCTGGTATTCAGCCGCACAGTTGCACGAAGTAGCTCACTAACACAGCCATCTGCCCGAACTGAGCAGACAACAGCAGTGATCGACATCCGTGGGTTACATATCTCATACGATAAGACTCCCGCGCTACGCGGTGTTGATTTGGCAGTTCAACCAGGTGAGGTAGTTGTACTACTTGGCCGCAGTGGATCCGGCAAGAGTAGCCTCTTGCGTTCCTTGGTAGGTCTTACCCCTGCGGAGCGTGGGCAGATCATCATGAATGGGCAGGATATTCGTGGCCGCGAAACAGCCGATATTTGCCGCGATGTAGCCTTTCTTCCGCAAGACCCAAACGCCTTACTATTCGCAGAAACAGTACATGAGGAGCTTCAAATAACGATCCAGAATCATACTGGGAGATCAAAGACTCAGCAGAATGCACCAAGTAAGATTGGCAACCATCAACCCGATCCTGATCGTCTGCTGAAACGCCTAGGTATTGCGGCGCTAGCACAGCGCTACCCACGTGATTTGAGTGTTGGCGAGCGACAGCGGGTGGCATTAGGTGCAGTACTGATTATGGGTGCTCAGGTGCTTTTATTAGATGAGCCAACTCGTGGGCTTGATTATCGGGCGAAACAATTACTTGCAGATTTATTAGTCGGCTGGCGCACAGAAGGCTCAGCAATTCTGCTCGTTACCCATGATGTTGAATTTGCTGCGCTTGTGGCAACACGGGTTGTATTATTGGCACGTGGTGAGATCATTGCGGATGGTGATTCCAGCCCTACATTAAGCGCTTCGCCACTCTTCGCGCCACAGGCCGCACGGTTATTCCCAGGAACCGGCTGGCTTACCGTGGAAGCTGTACTGCGAGGAATAGAACAGGGCTAAGATCTCATGGTAAAATGGTGCAAAGGAAATACGAGCAACAACACTAGCTACTGAACGAAGAGACACGCAGACATGAAGACCAGGTAAGGGTGTGACGCTCTGTGCTCTGCGCTAGCATGCTTCAATACCTATCATCTAAGGGCCTACTATGCCGCTTGCCGAAGATCAAGATCACCGAATTACACCTGCAATTGAAGATTACCTCAAGGCGATCTATCTCGTGCAGCAGCGTGCCGAAACCGTTACCACTTCACTCCTTGCGGAGCAACTTGGTGGCCTAAAACCAGGGTCGGTGAGCGGAATGGTCAAGAAGCTCGCTGATCTTGGCCTGGTTGCACACACGCCATATTATGGTGTGGGATTAACTCTGGCAGGCGAGCGAATTGCTCTAGAGGTCATTCGCCATCACCGGCTGATCGAGCTATACCTCGTTGAGGCACTTGGCTACAGTTGGGATGAAGTGCATGATGATGCAGACCAACTAGAACATGTGATGAGTGAGAAGCTAGAAGCGCGTATCGCGGCACGGCTTGGCCACCCGACGCTCGACCCGCATGGCGATCCGATCCCGACCCTCGATGGCATCATGCCCGATGCGCGTGGGATCTGCCTGGCCGACATGCCAATTGGTGCTGCATGCCGGATTGTGCGGGTTGGTGAACAGCACTCAGATCGGCTACGCTACCTTGCCGATCTTGGTCTCACACCAGGCACAACGATCCATGTCAGCGCAATTGCCCCATTTGAGGGCCCGATCTCAGTGCAGATCGGCGCGATGCTGCATGCCCTCGATCGACGACTCGCACAGACAATCTTTGTCGAGCGCTAAAACACAAGAAGACAAGGAAACTGAAGACACTATGGCCTCCTTGTCTCCTTGTCTCC
>JANLSE010000322.1:0-8239 GCA_031362265.1 Roseiflexaceae bacterium | reverse complement strand
GGTTTGTGTCAACCAAAGATAATTACGCCCAGAAACTGGTCGAGAATCAGGATCGTACCGGTCTCAATGATGCGCTTGTTGCTGGCCATGGAACTGTGGAAGGGCTACCACTCCAGATTGCAGTCTCAGAATTCAGCTTTATTGGCGGTTCGATGGGTAGTGTATATGGTGAAAAGCTAGCTCGTGCAGTTGAACAGGCTACACGTCGCCACATCCCACTCGTAACAATCACCGCTACTGGTGGAGCGCGCCAGCACGAGGGTGTGCTTTCGCTTATGCAGATGGCTAAAGTGAATATGGCACTCACACGTTTGGCAGCGGTTGGTCAGCCACATATTGCGTTGCTTGTTGATCCCTGTTACGCTGGTGTGATGGCCTCATATGCTTCGGTTGCCGATATTATTATTGCAGAGCCAGGTGCGCGTGTGGGATTCGCTGGCCAACGTGTGATTGAACAGACGATTCGCCAGAAACTGCCACCGAATTTCCAGACAGCCGAATTCATGCTTGAGCATGGTATGATCGATATGGTGCTCCCACGTGCCGATTTGCGCGCAACTCTTTCCCGCTTGATTCGCCTCTATGCCAAGCCAGCACCTGTTTCGCGGGCCTATGGCCAAAACGGAACGGTTAATGGCGTTGAGTACGCGCATCGATAAGCCACAATTACGATTCATCACTATGACAATGACCCCTTGGGATAAAGTTCAATATGCGCGGCATCCACATCGGCCGCACACGCTCGACTATGTGAGCGCGCTCTGCGAAGATTTCATTGAGCTGCATGGCGATAGGCGCCATGGCGATGATGCAGCAATTATTGGTGGTGTAGCACGCTTCGATGGCCGAACTGTCATGATTGTGGGCCATCAAAAGGGTCGCGATGCACGTGAGAATATGCGCCGTAACTTTGGAATGCCACGCCCTGAAGGCTATCGCAAGGCATTGCGGCTGTTTCAGCATGCTGAACGTTTTGGAATGCCGATTATCTGCTTTATCGATACCCCTGGTGCTGATCCTGGCATTCAATCCGAAGAACGTGGCCAAGGCAATGCGATCGCTGAGAATATTTTGGTGATGGCTGGGCTGCATGTGCCAATTGTTGCGACTGTGATTGGCGAAGGTGGTAGTGGCGGCGCGTTGGCAATTGGAGTGTGTGATCGGCTGATCATGCTAGAACACTCAGTCTATTCAGTTGCCTCTCCTGAGGGTACAGCCGCTATTTTGTGGCGCGATTCGGCTAAGGCTCCCGATGCGGCCAAAGCAATGCGTATTACGGCTCAGGATCTGTTGGCAATGCGGATCGCCGATAAGGTGGTTCCCGAACCAGAGGCTGGCGCACACACTGCTCCTGCCGATGTGATTGCTGGTGTGGGCGAGGTATTGCGGCACTACTTAACAGATTTAGTTCGGCTGACAACTGAAATCTTGTTAGAACAGCGCTATCGCAAGTATCGCGCGATCGGCCAGTATCAGGATGGCGTTCACCGCAGTGTCTTCGGTGAAGATGGCGAGCTTGAGACGATCCGGTTTAACTAGTATGGCAGAGCGCATAATGAACCCATTAGCAGCTATCTTGTCTGATTACCCACTTATGATTCTTGATGGTGGGTTAGCGACCGAACTAGAGAAGCTTGGATGCGATTTGCGCGACCCACTCTGGTCGGCACGTGTATTAGTCGAATCTCCACAGCTTATCAAACAGGTTCATACGGCCTACTTTACTGCTGGCGCAGATTGTGCTATCACCGCAAGCTATCAGGCCACATTCGAGGGGTTTGCTCAGCGTGGCTTGAGCCATGCCGAAGCGGTGAATCTGATGCGGCTCTCGGTTCAATTGGCAGTGGAAGCTCGCGATACATTTTGGGCCAATCCCGCCAATCGCGTAGGGCGACCAAAACCGCTTGTTGCTGCTTCAATTGGTAGCTATGGTGCATTTCTGGCCAATGGCGCGGAATACACCGGCGATTTCGGGTTGAGCGAGCAAGCCTTGATCGATTTTCATCGCCCACGTATGGCAGTACTTGCCAATACTGCGGCTGATCTGTTTGCATTTGAGACGATTCCAAGTTTACTTGAGGCCCAGGCTTTAACGCATCTTCTCGCAGAATTCCCTGAACATAGCGCTTGGGTAAGCTTCAGTGCACGGGATAGCCTGCATACGTGCCATGGCGAACTGCTTTCGACATGTGCAGCCTGGCTGAGCGATTACCCGCAGATCGCAGCGCTTGGCGTGAATTGCACTGCTCCGCATTTTATCCCCGATCTAGTTGGCGCAGCTTGTTCTGCCACGCGCAAGCCGATTGTGGTCTACCCTAATTCCGGTGAGCACTATCGGTCTGCGGATAATACTTGGCATGGATCCACCGAGACAAATGCGTATGCCGAACAGGCCCGTCGTTGGCATACACAAGGCGTACAAATCATTGGTGGATGCTGCCGTACAGCACCAGCCGATATTCAGGCAATTGCAGCTTGGGCACGCCAGCAATAGAACGCAAGAACGCAAGAACGCAAGAACGCAAGAACGCAAGAACGCAAGAACGCAAGAACGCAAGACGCTGCTTGGTTCTGTTGTGCGCTATGCGCTGTGCGCTGTGCGCTACTAAATAGGATTATAACTATGGCAGCTTCAACACTTACCGATCTAGAATGCGGGATGTGCGGTTCGCGCTATTCTGCTGAGCAACTGATGAATCTCTGCCCACAGTGCAGCAAACCGCTTCTGGCTCGTTATGATCTGGCACGTGCTGCGCAGACACTAACGGCTGCATCGTTACGCACACGCCAGCTAAGTATGTGGCGCTATCAGGAGGTTTTGCCAGTTCGTGATCCAGCAGCCATTATTGATCTTGGTGAGGGCTGGACACCATTGATTCATGCGAAGCGGCTTGGCGAGCGAATCGGTAGCCCAAGCACCTATGTGAAGGATGAGTCGCTTAACCCAACCGGCAGTTTTAAGGCACGTGGCCAAGCAGCGGCAATTAGTCGCGCTGTTGAGTTGGGTGTGAAAGCGGTCGCTATCCCAAGTGCAGGCAATGCAGCGGGCGCCATGAGTGCATATGCAGCAGCGGCAGGTCTCCCTGCACATGTCTTTATGCCTGCCGATGTGCCGCATGCATTTCGTGCCGAATGTGCAGCACTTGGTGCACATGTGACGCTTGTTAATGGGTTGATCAACGATTGTGGGGTGCGTGTCCGTGAGGGAGTTGCTACCCATGGTTGGTTTGATGTCAGCACACTACGCGAGCCATATCGTATTGAGGGTAAGAAGACAATGGGCTACGAGTTGGCTGAACAATTCGATTGGCAGTTGCCCAATGTGATTATCTACCCAACCGGTGGGGGCACTGGGTTAGTTGGTATGTGGAAAGCATTTGATGAAATGCAGGCGATGGGCTTGATTGGATCGCAGCGTCCGCGTATGGTGAGCGTTCAGGCCGAGGGGTGTGCGCCAATTGTACGTGCTTTTGCTGCTGGCGATGAGCATGCGCCACTCTGGCAGGGTGCAACAACCATTGCGGATGGGCTGCGTGTACCGGTGGCAATCGGCGATTTCTTAATCCTCCGCGCTATTCGTGCTAGCCAGGGTACAGCCCTTAGCGTGAGTGATGCCGAGATGCTTGAATATACCAACCTCTTGGGAGCAACAACTGGTATCTTTGCAGCACCCGAAGGTGGGGCTTGCCTCGCTGCTCAGGTTAAGCTCCTCGAATCCGGCTGGATCAAGCCTCATGAGCAGGTGGTTCTGTTCAATACTGGCACTGGTATTAAATATGCACACCTTTGGAAGTAATAAGGCTAGACAAATTTCTCGAACACGCGGTTCCCGAGCAATCGCCCGCGTGGTGTTAACCGCACGCCAACCGCATCACGAGTAATGAGGCCGAGCGACACTAGTTCGGCAAGTTCTGCTTGAAAGATGTCGTCTAGCGCTACCCCACAGCGTGCGTGGAAGTGTTTCTCAGCAACTCCTATAGTCATGCGTAGCCCCATAAACATGGTCTCGGCTGCCAAATCACGTGCTGTTAGTTCTGTTACTTCCTGAATCGCCTGGCCGTGTTGTGCCTTGCGAATATAGTCGTCGATCCCAAGCACATCTGCATAGCGGCGCGGGTATAGATGCCCATGGGCACCGGCTCCACATGCCAGGTAATCAACATTCAGCCAATAGGCAACATTATGATGGCATGCCTGGCTTGGGAGCCCATACAGGCGCCCTTCGTAGCTTTGGTGATGCCCAGCTGCCGCTGGCGTATCACGTGCCCAGTTTGAGATCTCATATTGCACATAGCCTGCGGCACCAAGTTGCTCGATTGCGCGTTCATACATCGCACCAGTTGCATCATCATCTGGCACACTAATACGCCCACTCGTTACTTGTGCATACAGAGGCGTGCTCTCTTCTAAGATCAGGGAATAGAGCGAAAAGTGATCTACGCCCCATTCAGCAATTTCATCAAGTGTTTCAGCCCATTGCTGTTCGCTTTGGCCAGGCAAGCCAAAGATAAAATCGAGGTTGATGCGGTCGAATCCAGCTCGACGTGCATCCGCATATGATTCGCGCGCCTCGGCTGCGGTATGAATACGCCCTAGAACGCGCAAGGTCGGATCGTGCAGACTCTGCACACCCATGCTGATGCGGTTGACACCCATGCTGTGCAGTGCGCTCAGATAATTGCGGCCAAGAACAGTACCAGGGTTTGCTTCGCTGGTCACCTCAGCACTAGCAAGCGGTATCACTGCATCTGCTGCACGTAGAACACGCTCCATCAGTGGCAATGGCAACATGGTTGGCGTACCGCCACCGAGAAAGATTGTAGGGCGTAAATCGGCATGTGAGAGCCCAGGGCCAGCTAAGGGAATTGGCGCTGGGGCATGCGGCATAGTTGCACAGAGTGCTAATTCGGTACAAAGCGCATCGACATACGCCTCCATGCGATCTTCCATGTTGGCATAGGTATTGAAATCGCAATAAGCGCAACGGCGATGGCAAAATGGAATATGAATGTAGAGGTGGCGCGGGCGGCTATATGTTTCGCGCCAATCAGTTGTGAGTAAAGGAATAAGCGTGTCGGTCAATGATACCTCAGGGATTATGAAGATGGGAATGTAGCAATGCAATCATGGGAAAGTGTCAGGGGTTAGCTTTTATATCATATGGTGCCATACGGGTCAACCAACAAATTTATAACCAACTCCATGTAAGGTAAGAATATACTGTGGATGGCGGTGATTCGGTTCTACTTTTTGCCGTAGCCATGCAATATGGACATCGACCGTGCGGGTGGATACGAGCGCGTTATAACCCCAGACCTCATTCAGCAGTCGATCGCGTGAGAGTGTAATATCGCGGTGGGTAACAAAATAACGTAGTAACCGAAACTCAAGTGCTGAAAGTTCAACAGGTTTGCCGCCACGTTCGACAAGCGTGCGGCGGAAATCGACATGCACATCACCGAACGAATACTGATCTGGCTGTTGCTGTGTGGCAGTTGGTGCGCGGCGTAGGAGCGCCTCAATACGGGCGAGTAGTTCGATCATCTCGAATGGTTTCGTCAGGTAATCGTCGGCACCAATCTTTAGCCCAACAACCCGATCGACAACCTGATCGCGGGCAGTCAACATAAGGATTGGGGTCTTGATGCCACGCTGCCGTAGATCACGGCAGACATCCAAGCCACTTTTGCGCGGTAACATGAGATCAAGGATCAGTAAATCATAGACATCACTGCTTGCACGTGCCAGGCCGCTTTCCCCATCACCTGCTGCTGCGACACGGTATCCTTCGCTACGCAGGCGGTCGGTAAGTGTCAGCACAAGCCCTGGCTCATCTTCAATGAGTAAAATCTGTGAATTCATAGCTATACTCCCTGATTGCCTGCTTCAGATGGGTGAACTATCTCCAATGGTTCGGAAAGAGCATCGCTTGCGATATTAACCGGGATCCGGATAGTAAAGATACATCCAGCACCTGGCCGACTTGCCACTTCAACTTGGCCGCCATGGGCTTCGGCAGCCATTTTTACCAAACTAAGCCCTAAACCACTCCCATGGATCTGTGCGTCAACTGCATGCTGGCCGCGATAGAATGGTTCAAAAATCTGTGCTAACTCTGTGGCTGCGATCCCAGGGCCACGATCCGCAACGCTAATCAATATCGTTCGATTGCGATCGGTAGATTCTATGCCGATACTTACCTTGAGCCAACCACCGTCTGCGGCGTATTTAATAGCATTAACAATCAGGTTATGCACGGCACGCTGCAGTGACTCAACATCTGCGCGCAGCATGGGCAGATTCGGCTCGGTATGGTATTCAAGCACAATATTCTGTTCTTCGATCAGGTCGCGCGATGCTGCTAATGCACGCTCGACAATTTCACGCGGAGCGACGCTGCGATGTTCTGGGCGGGCACGCTCACTGTGTGCACCGGCAAACGCCACGGTTTGGTCGACCATCTCGCTAAGGCGCCGACCTTCACGCATGATCAGTGCGCCATACTGTCTAGCGCGCTCTGGGTCGTCGATCAGCCCATCAGCAAGATTTGCCCCAGCAGAGCAGATAACACTGAGCGGTGTACGCAATTCATGGGAGATTGCGGCGACAAATTCGACTTTAGCTCGTGCAAGGCGCTGCACTCGGCGCGTTGAGATGACAATCATGGCAAGTGCCATTGCTAGTAACAAAATCGTACCAACACTAATTGCCAGATTTCGCAAGCGTAAATTTGCAACGGCGGCCTCAAGCGAGCCCGATTTGTGGTTCAAGCGTAGTTGCCAACCACTCACGCCAGATCCCTCCACAATCGTTGGCCCACCAGCACTCACAACCCCAATTGCGATTCGCAGATGCCGATCGCCGTCGTTAGGGCTGTCACGGCCAACCTCAACCATCAATCGATTAAATTCATCGAGTCGTAAAGCAAATAAATCGGCAGTTGCATCGGCGGGGTTTGAGAGCGGTGGTGCATCATTATCGGATTGATAGATCAGCGTGTTTGGGTTACGGCGACTAACAATTGTTAGATAGTAGTCGTTTAACCCTCCCCC
The DNA here is from genome assembly GCA_031362265.1 of Roseiflexaceae bacterium. GTDB lineage: Bacteria > Chloroflexota > Chloroflexia > Chloroflexales > Roseiflexaceae > JANLSE01. Next base: position 1,187 of record JANLSE010000322.1, on the reverse strand, counting down.
AAGATGCCGTTTAGCCAAATCTGGGATGATTTCTCGTTCTAAGGCAGCTTGGTTGAGGCGCACAATAGTGTATGCGAACAGTGGGCCTTCACCTACGCAATTCATACATGGCCGACGGGAACGGTTAAAAATGCCTCCACCAATCATGACATCGGCGTCGAGCAAATCACTAGCTTCATTGGTCGGTTCGCTCAGTAACCAAGGCCGAGCGATCGGAATGACGAGGGCCGGTAGTTGTTCATCAATTGGTGCAGGTGAATTCCCCACAATCAGATCACCCTCGATCCGGCGCGTGCGGTAGGTCGTATCAAGATTTTGCAGCAGACTCGCAAAATCCGATGTCCAGGTACGCGGGGTAAAGGTACTGTGCTGGGGATCGAATGTGTAGAGCGACAATGTGCCATTGCGGCCAATTTCGGCGAGGTAGATTTCTTTGACAAGTGATGAGTAGCGTGCCGATGCGCTCCAGGAATCATAGCGGCCTTGATACGTTTTCCAACTCCGGTCACGTAGTGTTGTGGCATCCATCTGGAGATCAAGGTAGGCGCGCACCAATTCGCGATCAAACTCTTCACTAAACTGTGCTGCCCCAGCTGTCGCATTGGCTTGCATACGCTCACGGGCGCTTTGGCTTAGTTGGCCGATCCAGATAAACTGGAGCACAGCTAATAAGAGTAACGCCAGGAGCGCTACCACCAAAATGGGGAACGAAAGTGAGCGTGTGCGCCAGTTCTTCATGGGTTGCATTGTACCATGCCAACCTGCGAGTTCCTAGCATGTAAGGCGCTTTTTATAAGAATTCTTTACACTATTTACACATACAGGCATGGCCAGATCTTATAGCGTTTGTTGTGGTATCATCCACGAGGTATGAATACTCCTACCATTGCCGCTGCTATCATCTGGGCCACCTCCCAACTGCAAAAAACGAGCCTAACTGCTCGGCTTGATGCTGAGCTCTTGCTCATGCATAGTGTTGGGCTGAGTAGAGCTGCTGTTTTAGCACATGGGAATCGGGCGCTTGATGAGATGGCGTGGAGTAGCTATCAGCAATTGATTATACGGCGCAGTGATCGTGAGCCTGTTGCATATATTCTTGGCGAACGAGAGTTTTACGGCCTTATGTTCGCCGTTGATTCACGTGTTCTTATCCCACGGCCAGAGACAGAACTGCTGGTGGAGCTTGC
>JANLSE010000292.1:0-5997 GCA_031362265.1 Roseiflexaceae bacterium | reverse complement strand
CAGTCGCTGCAACAGTGGGAGTGGATCATCGTCAACGATGGCTCGACTGACCCTGAGACATTGCGCTTCCTGCTACCCTTCCGTAGCGCCGATTCACGCATCCAGGTTCTGGATATTCCAAATAGCGGCCCCTCAAAAGCTCGTAATGTTGGTGTTGCGGCGGCACGTGCCGATCTTATTTTCTTCCTTGATAGTGATGATCTGCTTGCTGCAACGGCACTTGAGCAACTCGCATGGACACTGATCTCACATCCGGGTAGCTCGTTCGCCACAAGTTGGACAGCCGTATTCGGCGGTGAGCATGTGCGGTCGCGGCGTGGCTTCGATACGCGCTATGCCTTCCTCTACGATAATACCGTTACGGCGCTGAGTATGATTTGGCGCAGTGCCTATGCCCAGGTTGGCGGGTTTGCAGAGCATATTCGTGGTGGCCTAGAGGATTACGATTTCTGGGTGCGCTGTGCCGCTGCTGGCCTGTGGGGCCACGATATTCATACCGAATTGATCTGGATTCGGCGCAAGCAACAATCGGAATATGGTGGCTATGGCTGGGGGTTTCAGAACGATCTGGCCACAATGCCAACTTTCCGCCGTACCATACGTGCAGCGTATCCGCATCTCTTCCAGGATGGCCTACCGCGCCCAGTTGATGATCCAGGACCGCAAACAGCACACCAAATAGTCGAACCAACACCACCATTTAGGAATCAATTGAAGCCTATTGGTGTTCGACGCATCCTGATGCTTCTGCCGGGGATACGGGTTGGCGGCGCAGATCGTTATGCGCTGGATGTTGCCAAGGGTCTGAGTGAACGTGGTGATCGCGTAACCGTGGTGTTGACGCGTAGTGATGAACAACATACATGGATCGAAGAGCTGAGGCGTAGTACCTCAGATGTGTTTGATTTGCCAGCCTTTCTTCGCGCTGGCGATTTCCCGCGCTTTCTCCGTTACCTGATTGAATCGCGTGCGATTACGCATGTTTGGATCTCAAATAGTATCTTGGGCTATCAGTTGCTGGCATTCCTCCGCGCTCACTGCCCACATGTTGTATTTCTTGATTATAACCATATGGAACAACCCTTTCGCCATGGTGGCATGCCGCAACTTGGTGTCGAACATAGCGAACTACTTGATCTCCATATCACCTCATCACAGCATTTGTGCCAATGGATGCATGCACGTGGGGTTGATGAGCAGCGGATTGTCGTTTGTACGACCAATATCGATACTGAGCGTTGGCGGCCCGATGCCGAGCTACGAGCGCGTGTACGTAAAGAGCTTGGGATGAGTGAAACCCAATCGGTCATTCTGTTTGCGGCGCGCCTTTCTGCTCAAAAGCGGGTGCGTCTGGCTGCCGAAATACTACGCCAATTGCGTGATCAGCAGGTTGAATTTGTCGCCCTTATTGTTGGCGATGGCGAAGATATGCCATGGCTGCGCGCCTTTATTCAGCGCCATGGATTGGCAAGTCATGCACGGCTGCTTGGGGCAGTACAACATGTACGGGTGTACGAATTGCTTGTAGCCGCCGATGTATTACTGCTGCCATCGGAACAAGAGGGTATTGCGCTAATCTTGTTCGAAGCGCTCGCCACGGGTGTCGTTCCAATTGCCGCAGATGTTGGTGGCCAACGTGAATTGGTTACCCAGGAATGTGGCGTCTTGATCCCACCAGGGCCAGATGAGCTTGGCGCGTACTGTCGCGCGCTGCAGCAGCTTCTTGCCGATCCAGATCAGCGCACTGCCATGCGTCAAGCGGGCCGTATACGCGTTGTTGAACAGTTTAGTATGCCACACATGTTGGATCGTATGCAGAGATTTCTTGATCATGCTGCAGAACTAGCGCGTGCAACACCACGCCCAGCTGTTTCCACTGGTACCGGGCAAGCAATGGCAATTCTGGCGATTGAGCACGATCAACTTGATCAGCGACTGCGGCGTTTGCCACCTGCTCGGCTGCTATTGAGGTTACGCCATTCGTCGTTTGCACGGATCGGTGGCAGCCAAACGCAACGCCTGCGTATGTTCGTTGAATCGGCTGATCGCCTGATCTACGTTGCTCGCCGTAGTATTATGCGCGTGATTAAACGTAGCCTTGGGAGGAGCTATAGCCCGTGATCACTCCGCACTTCAGTATTATTGTGCCCTGCTACAACCAGGCACATGTTCTTCCCGAGGCGGTAGCTAGTGCCATTGCACAAACCTATGCCGATTGGGAATTGATCATTGTCGATGATAGTAGCCCCGATAATACCGCCCAGGTTGCTGAGCAACTGATCGCGACCTATCCCGATCGCCAGATTCGGTTGATTCAGCAGAAGAATACAGGTTTGGCGGGCGCACGTAACGCCGGGATTCGCGTAGCGCATGGCGAGCTTATCATGCCGCTCGATGCGGATGATCAACTGGAACCTGAAATGCTTGCACGTACTTTAGCCATCTTCGCAGCCCATCCTGAAGTTGGCTTTGTGTATGGCAATGTGCGTTTATTTGGCGAGGCACAGGGCCTGGTCGTCAATCGACCCTACGACGCGGATCGGCTATGCTTCACATGCCTGCTGCATGCAATATCGCCCTTCCGCCGTAGTGCCTGGCAGCAGGTCGGTGGCTATCGCACAACAATGGGCCGTGGCTACGAGGATTGGGATTTCTGGCTCAGTTTAGCTGCCGCCGGTTGGCAGGGCTACTATCTGCCAATACCCTTGGCGCGCTATCGCCGTACAGCTGCAAGCAAACTCACCGGTGATCAGAACTACGATCTAGAACTACGCGCATTGCTGATTTCCAATCATCCACAACTCTACCCGCCAATGCTCCAACGCTGGGCTGCACGAATCCGGTCGCCCGAATGGAGTGCTGGTGACTCCATCGATAAGCATCGCTGGTGGCATGCATTTCTCTGGTACAATCTGCTCATCGCACGCTATGCCCCACGTGAACTACCACGCATATTGTTCCGCCCGCTCTACTGGCAACTACCAGCTGGTGTGCAAAATGTGCTGCGGAGGTTGGGGAGAGAAGTGCTACGGTAAGCGAATAGAACGATGGAACGATGGAATGATGGAACGCTATGCTCTGCGCTCTGCGCTGCAACGTTCCAACGTTCCAACGCTCCAACGCTCAAACTTAGGGTAATCCCATGAACTCATCCCAACCACCGCCAACACAGATCGCCTATGAACAGCAGTTCAATTTACTTGCTGCTGAGCATCGCACGAATGGTGACCCAACCGTATTTGTGTTCGATACATACCTGCGCTGGAAGGGTGTGCCATTGAATGGCGCTCGACCGACCGAAATTCCTGAGCATCTCTCACGGCACTTCAGTGTGCTTGAATTTCCTGGAACCGCGGAGTTTCGGGTCTTTGCAACCCTTGGTGCCAGTTTTCAGATGATCCCCGGTAGCCCAGCTAGCTTCGGCGATGCTCGCGGAGTGCGATATGAATATCTGGTACATGCCGCGCCGCGCTATGTCGATCAAGTGAGTGAACTACTTATGCTGGTATCCGAATTCCCATTCAAACACAAAGTTGAAGTGCAACCAGGTTATGTATTACATATCGGCGAATCGGTGGCACCAGGCTCCAACATGGAATATCTCTATTTCACCTACCCATATCTCGACGATGCCAAACTCTATGCAGAACACCCCTGGGGCCAGATCGAGCAAGGTAAGGCACTTATTCATGTTTTATGGGCCTTCCCGATCTACCTGTCTGAGTATCAATTCTTGCGTAAAAACGGCCCAGATTCCTTTGAAGAATTGGTTAACGAACGCCACCGCACCCGCTATGACGCCTATGATTTTGAACGCCTACCGTATGTATAAGCCATGAGGCAATGAAACATTGAAGCATTGAAGCGGGAAGCGCAAAGCGGTTCTTGGTTCTTGGTTCTTGTTCCAATGCTCCAATGCTCCAATGCTCCAATGCTTCAATGCTCAAGAAGGGGGTTCCAATGACCACGATAGATCTCCGTAGTGACACGGTCACCCTGCCCAGCCCGGCAATGCGGCGTGCCATAAGTGAGGCAGCGCTTGGGGATGATGTCTATGGCGAGGATCCAACCGTCAATCGGTTAGAGCAACTTGCTGCGGAACGCACAGGGAAAGAAGCAGCCCTCTTCGTGAGTAGTGGCACGATGGGCAATTTGTGTGCGCTCTTGGCACATTGTGGCCGTGGTGATGAGGTATTGCTGGGTGACGAATGTCATATCTACAATTATGAAGCGGGTGGCGCTTCGGTGCTGGGTGGCGTCGCCTACCATCCAATTCTCACCAGCCCCGATGGTACTCTGCCGATTTCTCGGCTTGCAAGTGCTATTCGCCCTGCCTACGATTCGCATCAGGCGCTCACCAAACTCATCTGTCTTGAGAATACCCATAATCGCTGTGGTGGCGTTGTCCTTCCACTAAGCTATATGGCCGAGCTCAAAGCCTTTGCCCATGAACACGGAATGCGGGTACATCTCGATGGCGCACGGGTGTTTAATGCGGCAGTTGCTGCGCGAGTAGATCTACGCGAAATAACCCAGCATGTCGATAGCGTACAGTTCTGTTTATCGAAGGGCCTTTCGGCACCAGTTGGCTCACTCCTATGTGGAGATACAGAACTGATCGCTAAGGCGCGGCGTGTACGCAAAATGGTTGGCGGTGGTATGCGCCAGGCTGGGGTGATTGCCGCAGCTGGGGTTGTGGCGCTGAACGAGATGGTTGATCGCCTCGCAGAGGATCATGCCAATGCACGTATCCTCGCCGAAGGCTTGGCCTCATTTCCACAATTGCATATCGACCTCGCCACAGTTCAAACCGATATCGTGATCTTCGAGCTTAACGACGAACGTCATACACCTGCTAGCTTTGCTAAGGCGCTTGGTTCGCATGGTGTTCTGATGAGTGGATTCGGCGGCAGCAAAATCCGTGCTGTCACCCATTATGGTATCAGTAGTAGCGATATCGAACAGGCACTTGAAGCTGTGCGTACAGTGCTGGCATAGCGCAACAATCTACGCTTCAGTGTATTAGTGCAGGACAAAGAACCATGAACCAAATCCGTAGATAGACTGATGGCATCTTCTTCTTTCTGCCGAACCTTGCGAAAGCGTAGCCAAACGATCACAACAGTACTAACTCGTCTTCAGGACTAAAACGGCATAGCTTTTGCCTGCCAAATATGTTACATTTTAGTTAAGTGGTACTCTTTGCCGCTAACCCGAAACGCTGCCGCGGGCTCTTTCATGCCAGCAACACTAACGCCCGATGACATTACCGCAGCTCCCAAACAAGCGTGCTCCTGCGCGCAAAAAGGCGCATACTGCCAAATCATCTGGGCCTGATATGTTGGTCGATGACCGCATGATTTGGCTGAGTCATATTGCGACAAGCCTTGCCCACGAGATCGGCAACCCATTGCAGAGTATTCGAGGGTGCCTTGATCTTTCACTTGAAGATAGCGCGCTCAGCCCTGCTTCGCGTGAATACCTGGGGCTTGCCTGCGCCGAAATTGATCGGCTCTCCGAGTTGCTGATTCGCTTACGCGAATTCTACGATACCAACGCGCCAGAGCAATCGGATGTCGATTTCGCAACACTTCTCGGATCCACCGATTCGCCACGCGAATAGTCAGTAACCGCACAGATTACAATCCGGCGGCTTGTACCTCAATCAGAAGTCGGAGACTTCCGATTGGACACGATTGGCTGACTGACAGGCAGCCCACCAGCATCACGTCTAGCGACACTGGCATGGTACTTGGCAGCGATATTACGAGTGGCGTTCAGATCAGCATGCAGTTCAAAACCACACATCCGACAGACAAAACGCCCACGCGAACGACGATTGTTGCGGGAGGTATGCCCACACCGGCTACATGCCTGGGAGGTATGTCGCGGGTCAACCGCAACCACCGTACTACCGTGTTCTTCGGCCTTGTACGCGATAAAACCTCTGAGTTGCGCGAACGACCAACCGTGAATACGGCGGGCAGTGATGGTCTT
>JANLSE010000282.1:0-28270 GCA_031362265.1 Roseiflexaceae bacterium | reverse complement strand
CCAATGGCGGTTCTTGCGGCGGTCTTGGCAGCTCAGCTTTTTGTAACTGGCTTGATTGCCGAATTGGCAACACGTGTCTACTATGAGAGCCAGAATAAGCCGATCTATGTTGTTCGTGAGGAAATCGGCGCTGAATAAGCTAATAACATACGAATCCGCAATCCTCTCGTAAGATCTTCATGATGGTATCGTTATACCATTCTGGCAGAATACGAACAGTATATAATGCCATAGCGCATGTGGGCTGTGGTTACACTATTGAGGAGCGGACCATGCAAACTATTCCAACTATCCTATCATCGGAGATAACCCCCGAGGCTACATATCGCCAGCGCCGCCGCTTAATGATTGGTGCAGGCGCAGCTTTTGTTGGGGCTGCACTGAGTGCGTGTGGCCCATCTGCTGGCTCGGGTGCTGCGCCAAACGCCGCAAAGCCCACCGATGGCGCAATGGCCGGTGGCCTAACAAAAGCGAATGTCGATGAGCTTGGCGATGAACTTACAAGCTACGAAAGTATTACAACCTACAACAACTTCTATGAGTTTAGTACTGATAAAGAGGGTGTAGCCCCAATTGCGCAAGGGCTGCGCCTGAAGCCATGGACAGTCGAGGTTACTGGTTTGGTGAATAAGCCTCAAACGATTGCGATTGAGGATTTCCAGACCAAGTTTGCGCGTGAGGAGCGTATCTATCGCCATCGCTGTGTTGAGGGCTGGTCAATGGTTATCCCCTGGCTTGGTTTTTCGCTCAAGAAACTACTTATGGCCGTTGAACCTACCAGCCAGGCGAACTATGTGCGCTTCACAACACTCCTCGATCCCGCACAGTTCCCTGGCCAGCAGACACCCTGGTTTAGCTGGCCGTATGTTGAGGGCTTGCGACTCGATGAGGCCATGAATGATCTGGCGTTGCTCAGTACCGGGCTGTATGGCAAAGATCTCTTGCCCCAGAATGGCGCGCCCATCCGGCTGGTTGTGCCTTGGAAGTATGGCTTTAAGAGTGTCAAATCGATTGTTAAAATTGAGCTAACCGATAGCCAGCCTACCTCACTCTGGATGTCGGCCTCACCAAATGAATATGGCTTCTTCGCCAATGTCAACCCAGCCGTGCCGCATCCACGCTGGTCGCAGAGTAGCGAACGCCGCATTGGCGAGTTGAGTCGCCGCAAAACCTTGCCATTTAATGGCTATGCTGCACAAGTTGCCGATTTGTACACAGGTATGGATCTGCAGGCCAATTACTGAACGATGGAGCGGAAAGCACAGAGCGCAGAGCGCAAAACGCAAAGACGCAAAGACGCAAAGACGCAAATTAACTGGACAGATGCTGCTTCAATGCTACACCCAGAGGGTACCCGGCTTCAATGCTCTAGGCGTTCCAACGCTCCATCGTTCCATCGCTCACATAGGGACTTACCTTGAATATACTCAAACGTTACTGGACTATTCTTGTACATCCATTGGCACTGGCGTCACTCGCGGTGCTTGTGTGGGATGTTGCCACGAATAATTTGACCGCCAACCCTATTCAGGCAGCAACCCAGCGAACTGGGTTAACCGCGCTTGTACTTCTGTTGCTCTCGCTGGCATGCACGCCATTGAATACACTTTTCGGCTGGAAGCGTATGCTGACGCTACGCCGACCGTTAGGGTTGTATGCGTTCTTATACGCCGCGATTCATCTTGTCATTTTCGCCGTTGTAGATTATGGGCTCGATCTCGAACTCATCTGGCCGGTTATTAGCGAGAAACCCTATATCATCGCTGGGTTTTCGGCCTTGCTGTTGCTCACACCGCTGGCGATCACCTCAACCAAAGGCTGGATGCGGCGGTTAGGAAAGAACTGGAAGTTACTCCATCGGCTGGTGTATGTGGCAATTACCCTGGTTATTCTGCACTTTCTCTGGCTTTCGAAAGTGATCTATTTGCCGCTCACCTATGGCATTGTTGCAGCAATGTTGCTGATTCTGCGTATACCGGCGATCCGTCAGTTTATTGTGCAGCGTTTACGATCCCCAATCAGGCGCCAGCCAGGGGCCGAGGTTCAGGCGAAGATCAGCGCGCCCGATTAGAGCGGCCAATATAGCGTTCGTGAGCAGATGGCGATGCATCCGTATGCCAGAATCGGATCCGACTGTGGAGCCTCCGCTCAGCGGCAACTTGTGAGCGTAGGTAGTTGCGGATAATCACAAGCGATTCTGCTAGCCAGATAATATCCAACGCAAGAAACAGCAACCAACTGAAGATGCTATCGCCAATTGGGGATCCAACGCGCCCAAGTGGTTGGTTTGCCTGTGGGTAGCCTGGTAGGTAGGCCACGCTGATTCACAAGAGCGCAAGAACGCAAGAACGCAAGAACGCAAGAACGCAAGAACGATTCAGATAGGTTCTTGGTTCTGCGGTTCTTGGTTCTGCGGTTCTGCAGTTCTGCGGTTCGGTTCTGGTTCTTTGGTTCTTGGTTCTACAAGATTCCCCCTCCCTATTATATATCGGTGTGCTATAATTGCGCAGACGTTGCGGTGTGGACCGCACAGGAACATGCGGAGACAGCGATCCATGGCCCAGCAAGAAGCTACTATATCTGGCATATTACAACAACTAGCCCAGCAGTATAATGCAAGCATTAGTGAACGCGCACTTTGCGAGCGTGTTCTTGAGCAGCGCCCAAGCCAGGCAAAAGATCCTTTTGCAAGCATCCGCGATAAGTTGCGCTGGGATGGTGCACATGTCGGTTGGGTGCGGCTAGGGGCTGGTGAGGTTATTCCATTGCGAATTGTTCGCGAAGGGCTCACGTTCAGAGTTCTTCCTGACGATCAAGAATATCGTAACGAGCAGATTGTCCGGCTTCGGCTATTGCCATTCATTAATCCATATGATACAGATATTCGGCTTGAGGATGCGGTAGGCAAGCCACTTGAGCATAAAGTGGAAAAACTACGTGATCCAAGCCTATTGCTAACCAGTGCGGCAATTGAGCTTGGTGGTTGGTTTCGGCGTACCGGGTTCCAGCTTGGTGATAGTGTCATTATCACCATTCGGAGTCATTCGCCACTTATTCTACGGCTCGAACATGAGCCAGCGGCGGCATTCCGTGCCGATGATGTGCTACGCCAAGAGCGCGAGTTTGTCGAGAGCATCGCTAAGGTCGTTGGCCATAGCCGCACAAACCTTCTATCTGCTGAAGATTTGATCTTGCCGATTTTTGCACGTGCAGAATGGCGTACTGGTTACCCAAGCCGCCCATGGCAAATGCTTGTCGATGCGGATTCACGCTTACGCCTCGTGGATGAACTGTTTGTCGCTTCGAGTAATTTCCGGCGGCCAATCGATTTTCTGCGCGATGCCCATGCCGGTGTGCGCCGCGATGATGAAGATGCCAAGTTGCTGGAACAGATTACCCAGCTTCAGGAACAGATGCTTGTGCGGCGGCGCAATGATTCTGAAGAGGGTTTGTGGGATGGCATCGCACCACGTGCATCGACTGCGCGGGTTGTGTTTGATATTCAAGCCGGAACCTCAACGGTGATCTTTCTTGATCCAATTGATACGCGCTATAACTATGCCGATCAGATTGAACAGCACCTCGAACAGGGTGGCTATGAGGATGCGGATTGGGGCGACGATTTTGACGATGACGATGACGATGACGATTTCGGTGATTTCGACGATTTCGATGGCCTAGAAATCGATGGCCTCGCAGAAATCGACGATCTACAGGAATTCATGGAAGAAAACCCGAAGCTCGCTGAGGCTGCTCAGAAACTGATGGCAGCGCTAACACCCGAGGAGATTGGGCGGCTCCAAAGCACTGAATCAACCGAAGAAGCACAGCAGATTCTGGCGAATCGGCTTCATCGTATGCTCCCTGGCGATCCATCACTGTTTGGTACATTCGCACCATACACCGCTGATCTGGAAGAAATAGCACAGAACGATATGCTCAATGGTAGCGGAATCATTGGTGGGAGTGGCACAAATGGCAATGGTAACGGCTACCATCACGATATCTCTACACCTGGGCAGGAATTGCTTGAGAGCGATTGGGATCCCGATGTGAGCGATTTGGATGATCTTACAGCTGCCCAAATATCGGGCGATTCGGCAGCTAGCCTTGCGGCCTTAGAACATTCAAATGAGTTGATGGAACGCTTTCAACAGTATCTGCGGTCGCAGGGCAAAAGCGAGGCAACCGCAACCAGCCGAGCTGGCGATCTCTGGGCGTATGCCGATTTCTTGGCAAACTACTATAACCGCAATCTGGCACAGGGCGATTATGCGACTCTCGATGAATGCATGTTCTTCTTCTACCCGCGTAAAATCATGAATAGCACCGCCCGCTCCGCTCGCGAGATGTGTACATCGATCAAACAGTTTTATGCGTTCCTGCATGCGACAGATGGTATCGACGATCAGTTCGCTCAGGCGATCTGGCGGCGGCGCGATCAGGTTGCACGAGTGATTGAACTCTATGAGCAGATCGATGGCGATTCACAAATCTTCGAGCGAATGTTTGCCTATCTGTTTTCCCCCTATACTGCATGATTCACTATACGATTTCTATGCCAGCTCCACATACCCATCGCTTCCACATACGTGTGGAGGTCGATGGGATTGTTGGCGGTACACTCGATTTGGCCCTTCCAGTCTGGACTCCCGGCTCGTACCTGATGCGTGAATTCGCTCGCCATGTGCAAGCATTCCAGGCCAATGCTGGCAACCAAGCCCTTCCTTGGCATAAAGTCGACAAAACGACTTGGCGAGTGGCTACCAATGACGCAACCACAATTAGTGCGACCTATGAGGTCTATGCCTACGACTTGACGGTGCGCACCAGCCATTTGGATGATACTCACGGCTATTTTAATCCGGCAACGATCTGTCTATTTGTTCCCGATCGTGGTACAGAAACACACCATGTACAGATTGACCCACCAAGTGGTTGGCGTGTGACAACTGGATTGCGACCTGGGACGCAGCCCAACAGCTTTGTCACCTACGATTATGATGAGCTTGTTGATTCGCCATTTGAGTGCGGCATCCACCAACTACTCACCTTCGAGGTTGAGGGTGTGCCACACGAGATTGCGATCTGGGGTCATGGGAACTATGAGGCAGCGCGGATTGTTACCGATACCAAGCGAATTGTTGAGGTCGCTCGCGCGCTGTTCGATGGCCCGCTGCCATACGAGCGCTATGTCTTTATTGTGTTGCTCGCTGATGGTCTGTATGGTGGCCTGGAACACCGTAATAGCGTCACAAATCTCCTGGATCGCTGGACGTTCCGGCCCGAACGATCCTATGAGCGCTTCCTCAAGCTCACCGCCCATGAATACTATCATGTCTGGAATGTGAAGCGTATTCGGCCCGCTCCACTTGGCCCATTCGATTATCGCCACGAGAACTATACCCGTCAATTATGGGTTGCAGAGGGCATCACCTCGTACTACGATAACCTGATTTTAGTGCGTGCGGGCCTGATGAGCGCCGAGCGCTACTTGGAGCGACTAGCCGACGATATCTTGAACCTCGAAAGCCAACCGGGCCGCACGATTCAAACCCTGGCGGCGAGCAGCTTCGACACCTGGATCAAGTTCTACCGTCCCGATGAGAATACCGCGAACAGTAGCATCTCGTACTATCTCAAGGGCAGTCTGGTTGCGCTGCTGCTTGATATGGCCATCCGTGCTCAAACCGCTGGTGCTCGCTCGCTGGATGATGTGATGCGCTACCTCTTCACACAAGTCTATGGTGGGGCCGATCAGCAGCCATTCTATGCATCTGCCGCTTTTGCCGAAGATGGAGGTCTCCTCGCGGCAGTTGAAGCTGTCGCCGGTGAGGCTGGTGGCCTGTATCGCGATCTGCTGCTTCGCTATGTTGAATCGACTGAGGCCCTGGCATATTCAGCTGGCCTGGCGACTGTTGGAGTGCAGATGGCCTGGGGGTATAAAGCCGAACCCGCCGCAGGCACGCTTCCCGCAACTATCGGCTGGCGCCTAAAAGCCGAGCATGGTCGTACAAAGGTAGCGGTAGTTCTTAGTGCTGGCCCCGCCGAGCAGGCTGGGATCTATGCTGGCGATGAACTAATTGCGCTGAACGGCTTCCGTGTCGATGAGGAAAAGCTGCGCGCACGACTGCTCGAACAGGCTCCCGGTGATATAGTCGAGGTCAGCCTGTTCCGTGGCGAGCGGCTGATCCAGACACGTGTCATACTGGCCGTCGCTCCCTACGATACGCTACGCCTGATACCCGATCCTGAGGCAAACATCCCTCAGCAGCAAGCGTATCGCCAATGGCTCAGGTTGCCCTGACAACATGACCGTTTGACAAGGTGACCGAGTGAAAGCACTCGATGCATAAATAGCGTCTTATGCCTTGTCTCCTTGTCTCCGTTCGGCTGAGGCTCACGGCGAAGCCTTGTCTTCTTGTCTTCTTGTCTTCTTGTCACGTAGCGCCCTGGTTATAGCGATTCATTGCCGCTACAAAGCCTTCGCGCACAATCAGATCGAGTGCATCAGCGCTGCGATCACAGATTGAGGGAATCTGCTGTTGTTCGTCACGAGTGAAGCGCCCCAACACATGGTTTGCTAACTCCCAGCCAGGCGGTGGCGCCCCGATACCAACTCGTATGCGGCGGAAGTTCTGGTTGCCAAGCTGCCCAACGATTGAGCGCATCCCATTGTGAGTGCCAGCACTCCCGCGCTCACGTAACCGCAATGTGCCAAACGGAAGATCGATATCGTCATAGACAATGATGAGATCGCTTTCGGCATTGATCTTGTACCACTGCTTCAAGCCAACAACCGCCTGACCACTCAGGTTCATGAAGGTGAATGGTTTTGCCAGCGCAACGCGGGTTCCCGCTATCATGCCTTCGGCAACCCGTGCCTGCGATCGCTTTGTCGAAAAATCTAGGTTGTTGCGCTTAGCAAATGTAGCTACGCACTGAAACCCCATATTGTGGCGCGTCTGCGCGTATTCTTCCCCAGGGTTTCCCAACCCGATGATCAGCCACATACCTATATCCAATACATACTAGAACCGCAGAACTGCAGAACCGCAGAACCAAGAACCAACACGAGGTTCGCGCAACCATGCCCATCATTTCATGAGCGTCTCAGCATTGTACTAGCGAACCTTGTGTTCGCCCAAACCAAGAACTAAAGAACCAAGAATCTACTTGAATCGCTTTTGTGCTCTTGCACTCTTGCGTCCTTGCGTCTTTGCACTCTTGCGTTCTTGCGTTCTACGCTCTTGCACTCTGCGCTCTGCTATCAATCAGGGTTATTATAACAAACACAAAGACGCAAAGATTGGTAGTCTTTTGCGTCTTTGCGTTGTGCGTTACCAAGTGCGTAAGGTACTGCGGACCTTAAATCCGCGACTGTGAGCGATGGATTCGTACTGTTCGGATCAGTAGTGTCATTCCCAATAACGCCACACCCGAAATTGGCACACCCGAATTGGTATTCGGCAGCGCTGGCGGCGCACCCGGTTGGCCGCTCGCTGGTGGGTTTGGCGCGATTGTAGTTGGTGCAGGGTAGGCAGCCGTATCCGGCTTTGTCGTTGTAGCCACAGCTGTTGGCGCACTGGCAAGTGCGATTGTAGCTGTCGCAGCAGATTTAGCAATCGCAGTGGGTGGCACCGCTGAAGCCGTTGCCGTTGGTTGGACAGCCTGCCCGACAATCAGGATCGGAACGATATTCGAATAGAGCGGGGCTGCCAGCCCTTCGTACAGCATCTCAGCTTGGGATACAATTCGTGTGTCAACCTCAACCCCAGCTTTGATCTTGGTTGGGATACTAATCTCAACGGCCGCGCCTGGCGCTAGTTCGGCAATATTCAGACTTATTCGGTTGCCATTGCGGATCGGGTCGCCACGATCGGATCGCGCTGGGCCAGTAATCTCCAGGTTAGTGGGCAAGGTGATCGAGAGCACAATATTGCGCAGCGATTGGCTTGTTTTTGTATTGCGTACTGCAATCACAAAGTTTACATCCTGGCTTGGGAAGGCGCTACCCCAATCGCTGGCAAGTGTAAAGAAGACGCCATCACTATCACTCACAATCGGTGTGATGCTCGCCAGTACGGCAGTTGTAGCTGGCTTGGCAGTAGCTGCGGTTCCAGGGCGTGCAGTTGCACGTGGCCGTACTGCTGTTGGCGCATCTGGCTGTGGTAACGACGGAAGCTGCCCTGCATCAGCCGGGGTTGGTGGCAAAACGGCAGCCGGTAGATCTGGAACAGCAGTTGCATCGCCGCCGCCACTGCTGCCACCGCCATTGCCACCATCGCCATTGCTACCACCACCACCACCACCTGGCTGGCTTGTTGGATTCGGGCCAGGGATAGCTGTCGGGTTAGAGCCAGGGATAGCTGTCGGGCTAGCGCCAGTGCCGCCAGTTGGGCCGGTTGTCAAGGTGACAAGCGGTGGTGAGCCCTCAACCGTGATATAGACAATATCAGAGGCAGCGGTTAGTTTACGTGAATCCTGGCAGAGTGCCTGATTTTGCAGGCGTGCGCCAATCGTTGCATCGGTGCGCATTCGTACACTAATATTGATCGATGCTGGGTTATTCTGCCGTGCCTGAACCGAGCACGAAACCGATGACCCGCTGATACTACAGGTGCCACTACTGGCAGTTGCTGATGTAATTTCGAGTTGCTGGTCGATCGAATCCTGCACTTGAATGGTATCGAAGGTTGGATTATCGGTAAAGACAGCCAGCGCAAAACTGAATGCTTCACCTGGTGCGGCACTTGTTTGTGAGGTATTCTTCACCAATCTTAGCTTGGGCGCACCCGGAATTGATGTTTGGGTGATCGTTGGTGTCAGCGTTGGCCCGCCTGGTGTTGGTGGTACTAACGTAGGGGTTAAGGTTGGCCCACCCGGTGTAACCGATGCGGTTGGTGGTGTTGCACTCGGTGGCACAGTCGTTGGTGTCAACGTTGGCCCGCCTGGTGTAACCGATGGAGTCGGAGGTGTCGCAGTAGCTGGTACCGCGGTTGGTGGAACCGGTGTCAATGTGACACGTGCGTCTGGTCGTACATCGGAAGTAGCTTCGGTTGCGGCAGGTGCTTCGGTTGCGGCAGGTGCTTCGGTCGCAGCAGGTGCTTCGGTCGCAGCGGAAGTTGGCACAAAATCCTCAGGCAGTGCCGATGGTGCTTCTTGCTGGCGTGGCGCTGCTGGAACCCCCGCCGGATTCACCCAGCGATAGGCTTCGATATACAGCGGGAAGGCGATCAGCACCATACTGACGATGATCAACACAACCTCGAACGGTGTCCAGCGCGCTGGGTTGCGCTTGCGCCCAGATTGTGGCGATGATGGTTGCGGGCGGACTGACATAAGCTCTCCCTTGGTACCAAAACCCGCGCGAGTACCGCGCTTAGTTCTTGGGTATCGGCTTGGACTCAATCAAATCGGCCATGACGATCAGGCGTTCAGTATCCCAATTCGTACATGTAATCAGCACAAGGACAGGCGTTGTGGCAGGTGCCAATACTTCGGTTTGGGTTGGCCGCACACTGAATGATTCACGCACGCGGTAACGATAGCGCCAACCAGCAGCATCAACCAGAATATCATCACGCGGTTGAAGATCACCCAAACTACGGAATACTCCACCACGCATGCCAGCATGCCCTGCTAGTGCCATAGTTCCAGATTCACCAGGCAGTGCGGTTCCGTGCATGTAGCCCGCAGCATAATCGGCAACTTCCCAGACCCCATCGTGAACAAAGACTTCCTTCACATTGGTGTCAAGCTCCAATGCTGGAATCTGTAAGCGCTCTGGCTGGAGGGCTTGCGGAGCTAAAGGGGCATCGGCGATAGCACGCGGCGCAATAAACCCATCCTCCGCTGCAACTGCCATATCTGGTGTGGTAAATGGCAAGGGCGCCCGCTCAACATTTGGCGCGGTATCATTTGCTGGGGTATTGGGTTGGCTTGTAGCAACCACCGCTTGTGGTTGAGCTGCACGCGCAACTGTGGCTTGTGGAGCGGAATACATATAGAGCCAATCGCGAACCGGCCCATCGTACATCCAGTACCCAAACACAAGCAGTACCGCGCAAAACAACAGCCGCTCAGTATGCTGTAATAGGCCGTCGAACCAGGTTCGAAACAGATACCCGCGAAGTGCATGTGCGCGCTGCTCATCCGCCGAGCGTAACACAACTGGTGTATGCCAGGGTTGCTGATCCGCTGGATGTGTCTCCATCAACTGCTGTAAGAGATCCAGCGCATCCGGATTCGATGGAGTATGGCTGGATTGCGGCTGGCCACGCATTGGACCTCTCTCACACGACATGTCAACCAAACTTCACAAGCGAACACCTGTTGACCGATTATACACCAGACATGCGGCAGATGCAATAGGAATCATCGTTGCAATCCGGATCATGGCGCAAAATTGAGATGCAAGTGTAAAGCGATCCGTAAACAGCATGTCAAACGTTCTACGATCATGGGCCGTACCGATCGCTAGACCTTAAGCTGGCCTACCAGTGTAATATATTGCTGCATAGCTGCTTCCTGGGCTGTGCCTTTGAGCTTCGACCATGCATCGTACTTGGCTTGCCCAACGAAATCGCCAAAACCAGGTTTCTTCCCGCTTGCATCACCCACTGTTGCCTGCTTATACAGCGCATAGAGTTGTAGAAGTGTCTGATTATCTGGCTTTTTAGCTAAACGTTGGGCTGCTTGTGCTGCGGCCTCGAATTGCTGCTTGAGATCGGACATCACAGTGTTCCTTTCTAACGATTGAAGGACTACCCGCTGTGTGATCTTACCACGGGTTTTTGTGCTACGTGAAGCAAGCAGCATGGTATAATCGCAGCGCGTGCTCGAATCTACCAATGTTGAGGTTTTCATGGCTGCTCCGCTAACCGGATTGCGTGTGCTCGATCTCACGCGTGCGCTGGCTGGCCCGTTTTGCTCAATGATGCTTGGCGATATGGGTGCCGATATTATTAAAGTCGAGCAGCCCGGTATCGGCGATAATTCACGTGTCTGGGGGCCACCATTTCAGAGTGGTGAGAGTAGCTATTTTTTGAGCGTTAATCGCAACAAGCGTAGTATCGCAATCAACATGCGCGATCCACAGGGCGCAGAAGTTCTACGTAAATTAGTCGCCGAGAGCGATGTGCTTTTGGAGAACTTTGTGCCAGGTACGCTTGATCGGCTTGGCTTTAGCTACGAAGCATGCCAAGCGATGCGGCCAGATCTGGTGTACTGTTCGATCTCTGGTTTTGGCCAGGTTGGGCCAGATCGGGAACGTGCTGCGTATGATCAAATCGCCCAGGGTATGGGTGGCGTGATGAGTGTCACTGGCGAAATTGGTGGCCAGCCAACCCGTGTTGGGATCGCGATTGCAGATATTATGGCTGGCATGTTTGCCGCGTATGCCGTTATGAATGCACTCTATCATCGCCAATCAACCGGCCAGGGCCAGTTTGTCGATACATCACTTCTAGATGGCCAGCTTGCGATTATGACATACCAAGCAGCGCGGCTCTTTGCGACTGGTGATGCGCCTGGGAGCAGCGGTAATCATCACCCAACGATTGTGCCATATGGTGTCTATAAGGCCGCAGATGGCTATCTTAATCTGGCTGTAGGCACTGAAGATCTCTGGCGGCGGTTCTGTTCTGCAATGGCGATTGAACATCTTCGTGATGATCCGCGCTTTGCAACCAACCCACTCCGTTCGGCCAATCGCGATGCGCTAAACGCCTTGCTCGATCCACTCTTTGCGGTGCGCACCGTCGCAGAAATTGATGCACTTTTGAATGCACAGGGAATACCCTGTGGCGCAGTACTAGATTTGAAAGGCGCATTTGCTAACCCGCAGGTTGCGGCGCTCAATGCAATCCGTAGCATCCAGCATCCAACCGCTGGCGAGATTCAGGTAGTTGGGCCACCGTATCGGCTATCGGAGACACCCGCCGAGATTCGCCTTGCGCCACCAACACTCGGCCAACACACCGATGAGATCTTGTCTGGGTTAGGGTATCAGGAAACTGCGATCGCTGCGCTGCGTGAGCGGCGAGCTGTGGAGTAAACCATGCCACACTCATCCGGAACCTATACCATGCAAATCAGCCTAGCGTTGAGTCTGCGTAATCGTAGGCGACTCGAATATGAGGTACGTCAGCGACGGGTCGACCCCGCGGATTTAGTGTCGGCACTTGTGGCCGATTCGGAGCCACTCTTACTCAGTCTACCAATTGAGCCAACACCACAGCCAATGGTTCCCATGCGAGTGTTCTTCACGCCCACACAGCGCGATACGTTTATTGCGTTCTCGAAAGCCAATGATGTTGATCTGGGCCAGATGGTCTCGATGCTCCTGGCTCGTTATCTTGAGGCATTTCCAGATCCGCCCGAACGGTCTACTACCCGTGAGATCCAGCCGAGTGAGCTAGCGGCGTATCGCCAGGAGTTGGCACGCTTGAAAGCGCGCCGTGAAGTATTACACGATGCAGCGCCAACCTGGCTTGATAGTTATATCGATGATTTGGAAGCGTTTGTGGCGGTTCGGCGGGATCCCTGATGCACAATAGCAGTATACAGTTCGTGGAACAGCATGGCTAAGAAAACACGTCTGGATCAATTGCTGGTTGAGCGTGGGTTAGCCGAATCGCGTAGTAAAGCGCAGGCACTGATTATGGCGGGTGAGGTGCGTGTTGGCGGGGTACAGCGTACCAAACCAGGTGAGATGGTTGTGAGCGAGGCGGAAGTTGTTCTGCTTGGTGGCCTACCATATGTGAGCCGTGGTGGGTATAAGTTGGCGCATGCGCTGGATGCGTTTGGCCTGAACCCGGCGGGATTGGTTGCCATGGATGTGGGCTCGTCGACGGGCGGCTTCACAGATGTGTTGCTTCAGCACGGTGCATTACGTGTCTATGCTGTCGATGTTGGTTATGGGTTGCTAGATTGGAAGCTGCGCCAGGATGCACGGGTGGTCGTTCTTGAACGCACGAATATTCGCTACCTTGAACAGCTGCCGTATGTGGCCGAGACAGGAACAGCCGCGGTTGGAGTTGCGGATGCGCAAGCACAGCATCCTACGGCTCCCGATTGTGCAACCATTGATGTCGCTTTTATCTCGCTTAAGTTGGTGCTTCCACCAGTGCAGCAGTTGATTAAGCCTGACGCATGGATTGTGGCCTTGATTAAGCCGCAATTTGAGGCTGGATCTGCTGAGGTCGATCGTGGTGCTGGCGTGATTCGTGACCCTGAGATACATGCTCAGGTTCTGCGTGAGATCGTTGAATTTGCGCGCCGGATCGGGCTTACGCCACACGGCTTGGCACGTTCGCCAATTACTGGGCCAGCTGGGAATGTGGAGTTTTTGGCGTGGTTCGCTGGGCCAGGGCCAGAGCTCGATCTGGAACAGAGCATCGTACAGGTTTTAGCGGGTTGAGTTGCCATGTGCGAAGTTGACTATGTTGGTATTCTGCGTATAATTCGGCAGCGTGCAAATTTTCACTTATTGCGTGTTGTTCAATATTTGCCTTTTGAGAGGCGCTAGTTAGGAGGCCCAATGCGAATCCCTCGCCATTTGGCTAAGCTGCTGAAGGCTGGCCTGTTGGCCGCTGCGATGTTGTCGCTAGCAGCGTGCGCATCTGCGGTGGGGCTCGATGGCCCGGCATCAACCCTCAATTCCGCAGGCGATCAAGCCCGGCGGATCGAAGAGCTCATGGCTCCGATTTTTTGGATGGGGTTGGTTGTATTTATCATCGTAGAAGGCTTTCTTGTCTACACGGTGATCCGTTTCCGTAAGCGTGCAAATAGTGGAATCCCCGCTCAGGTTCATGGCAATACGCGTATCGAAATCGCCTGGACGATTGCGCCAGCGTTGATTGCGGTAGTTGTCTCTGTACTTACGTTTCGCGTGCAGGCCGCGAATGCGGTGCTCCCAGCCGATTCATTATATATTACGGCGGTGGGGCACCAGTGGTGGTTTGAGTTTCAATACCCCGAGCAAGGCGCCGATGGTCAGCCGTTGCTTACCGCGAGTGATATGTATATCCCGGTTGGCAAATCGGTGATTATTACACTTAAGGGCGCCGATGTCGTTCACAACTTTTGGGTCCCGAAGCTGGCAGGGAAGACCTACATGATTCCAGGGAAGGTGAACTATATGTCGTTCACCGCCGAGCAGCCAGGGGTATATCTGGCTGCGTGTTCGGAATTCTGTGGTGAGGCCCATGCACTCATGCGCTTCCGGGTGATTGCACTACCAGCGGATGAGTTCGCGAAGTGGCTGAGCCAGGCAAAAGTGCCACCTGTCGCAGCGGCTGGTGCTGGTGTGCTCAATGGTGATCCAACACGTGGGCAGGCGCTTTTTGCAGATCCCAAGAAGCAATGCGCATCGTGCCATGCAGTTGATGGCACCGCGGCAAAAGGCATTGTTGGCCCGAACCTGACATATTTTGGTAGCCGTCTCACATTGGCTGGTGGGATTCTGCCAAACACCCCCGAAAATCTCTCGCGGTGGCTGCACAATCCAGGCGCGATGAAGCCTGGTAACCTCATGGGCAAAGTGATTACACCTACTTGGGTGCAAGGGAACCTTACCGAGCAGGATATTGCGGATATTGTTGCGTATCTGGAGAGCATGAAAATCTCGGTCGACCTCCCTGTCGCTAGCAAATAATCTGGAGGAGCGCATGGCTGTTATTGAACGACCGCACGGCGGCGTAGCAACCCCTCAAGCCCCAGTTTCGAAAGAGTATATGGGTTGGGAGAGTTGGCTGACTACGGTCGATCACAAGAAGATCGGCATCATATACATGGTGGCGGCGTTTATTTTCTTCCTTATTGGTGGGATCGAGGCGCTGCTGATGCGGATGCAACTCGGAACTCCCAATAATACCTTCCTGAGCCCCGATGTCTACAATCAGATGATGACGATGCATGGGACGACGATGGTCTTCCTGGTAGTCATGCCATTTAACGTAGGGTTGGCGAACTATATCGTTCCACTGATGATTGGTGCCCGCGATATGGCCTTTCCGCGTCTAAATGCATTGAGCGTCTGGTTGTTCCTATTCGGCGGGCTAATGCTGTACTTTAGTTTTATGGCGGGTGGCGCCCCAGCAATGGGCTGGTTTGCCTATGCGCCGCTCACAATGAAGCAGTTCTCGCCAACCTTTGGTGTCGATTACTGGATCATCGGCCTACTGCTAACCGGTGTTGCCTCGATCGCCGGTGCGTTAAACTTTGTTGTGACGATCTTGAACATGCGCGCGCCGGGTATGTCGATAAATCGCATGCCGCTGTTCGTATGGATGACGCTCATTACTGCGTTCCTGTTGGTTTTTGCGTTCCCATCGCTTACAGCAGGCCAGATCGCGCTCTTCTTTGATCGCCATTTTGAGACCCGCTTCTTCAACCCAGCGCAGGGTGGTGATGCTATCCTCTGGATGCATCTGTTCTGGTTCTTTGGGCATCCCGAAGTGTATATTCTGATCTTGCCCACCATGGGTATTATTTCGGAAGTACTCTCGACATTCTCACGTAAGCCGATCTTTGGCTATGCATTTGTTGCCTATTCTGGCGTGTCAATCGGCTTTTTGGGCTTCTTGGTCTGGTCGCATCATATGTTTGCGGTTGGCCTTGGGCCGTTAGCAAATGCCTTCTTCGCCGCGGCAAGTATGCTGATCGCGATTCCAACAGGCGTCAAAATCTTCAACTGGATCGCAACCATGTATCTTGGTACGATCGATCTGAAGACGCCAATGTATTATGGGATCGCTTTTGTGGCTATGTTTATTATTGGTGGTATTTCGGGCATTACACTTGCCTCACCACCGGTGAACCTGCAACAGACCGACTCGTACTATGTGGTTGCGCACTTCCACTATGTGCTGTTTGGTGGTGCGATCTTTGGAATCTTTGCGGGATTGTATTACTGGTTCCCGAAGTTTACTGGCCGTATGTATAACGAGTTGCTTGGAAAGATTCAGTTCTGGCTGACCTTCATCAGCTTTAATGTCACCTTCTTCCCAATGCATATCACCGGTACTAATGGCATGCCACGCCGTATCTATACCTACGAGGCGGGTATGGGCTGGGATCTATACAACTTGATCTCCACGATTGGCTCGTTTGCGATGGCGGTTGGTGTTCTTGTGCTGGTATGGAATGCGATTACAAGCGTTCGCAATGGTGCCATTGCACCAAACGATCCATGGGATGGCGCCTCACTTGAGTGGGCTGTGCCATCGCCACCACCGGCGCACAATTTCGATAAGACCCCAATTGTGTATAGCCGCCGCCCACTATGGGACATCAAGTATCCAGATCTGGATGCGGCCCATGAGATTGGCACACGAGCGATAAGCCGCAGGGAACGTATGGAACAGGAAATGGCTAAGATGGGCGAACAGCTCGGTGAGGATCACATCCACCTGCCATCACAAACCTATAACCCACTGATTGTGGCGTTCGGGTTGCTTGTTGCTGGGTTTGGCGCGATATATATAGCGACGCCATTCGCCTTCATTGCATCGCTCATTGGGCTCTTCATTATGGGCGTTGGGATTGTTGGCTGGGTGCGTGATTCCCACAAGGATTCGCCGTATCTGGTTTCGCATTAGGATGGAGAATCTATGAGCGCCCCTACTACTACTCATGGCGATGAGAGCCATGCGCCAGCTCATGTCGCTCCGGCGCATCCTTCGGTTGGTTCGCTTGGCGTTGATAGCCGGAAGCTCGGTGTGTGGGCCTTTATTGGCTCGGAAACGCTGTTCTTCGCGGCGCTGATCGTGATCTATCTCATCAACGTTCCGGTGAACATGGCGCGGGCCGATGCACAGGATCCTAAGGAGCTCTTAGGGATTGCATTCACCAGTATCTTGGCGGCGATCCTGCTGGCTAGCTCACTTACGATGGTGCTTGCGCTGGCAGCGAGTAAACGCAAGGATATGCGCCAATTTACGATCTGGCATTTGGCGACGATCGGCCTTGGTCTGTGCTTCTTGGGTGGGCAGGTCTATGAGTTTACCCACCTGTATGAAGAGGGTCTGACGCTTAGCAGCAGTATGCTCGGGACGACCTTCTTCGTGTTGACTGGTTTTCACGGCACGCATGTCGCGATCGGTGCGACATGGCTGTTTGCGACATGGCTGAAGGTGCGTAAGTACCCAGACTCGCCCGAAAATCTGATGGACATTGAGCTGGCTGGCCTGTATTGGCACTTCGTCGACCTCGTATGGGTTGCGATTTTCACCCTGATCTATCTGATCTGAGAGGAACACCATGGACGCGACACAGGCGCATGATCATGATAAGCATAGTGATTCTTCGCACACACCCAGCTTCTATTGGAAGGTTGCGGCTATTCTGGCTGTGATTACGATTGTGGAAGTGTTGATCACGCTCCTTCATATCCCGCATCCAATTTTGGTGCCGATCCTGCTCGTTCTCTCGGTGCTCAAGGGTGCTGGGGTTGTGATGTTCTTTATGCATTTGCGGGGCGATCGGCCACCATATCAGCTGATGTTTATGATGCCATTCTTACTGGCGGTCACCTTTATCTTGCTCTTCCTGAACCTGTTTAGCGAGCATGTTGGGATTGCTGGCTAGACTCAGATTTGAGGGCTGGCTCGGTAAGACGCCTAACCCTACCAAAGGCACTTGATGTACGATTGGAATCTTCAGCCACAGCTTGTGGTCGGCTTACTGGGCCAGATTAGCATCTACGCCGCGCTGACTGGCCCTTTACGGCGTTACTTTCCCGGCTCCGCACCGGTGGAAGCAACCCAGCGCTGGCTGTTTGTGCTGGGTTGGCTGGCGCTGGTAGTAGCGCTGATCTCGCCAATTGATACACTGGCTGCCTACTTGCTGACAATGCACATGCTGCAGCATATTCTGCTCACGCTGGTTGGGCCGCCGCTCTTGCTCTTGGGCACGCCGCGCTGGCTCTTTCGGCCTCTGCTGCGTATTCCAGGTGTGCTGCCGATTGGGCAATTCTTAACTGGTGTGGTACCCTGTTTCTTGATTTTCAATGCGGTCTTCTCACTCTGGCATGTGCCGCGGTTTTATGAGGCTGCGCTTCTGAATGAGCCGATTCATATTCTTGAGCATGCATCGATCTTTTTAACTGCTGGGCTGCTGTGGTGGCCTGTGTGTAGTCCGCTTGATGAACTGCCGACCCCACAACCACTACTTCAGGTGGTGTATCTATTTGTGCAGACATTCCCGCCAACAATTCTCGGTGCCGTCCTAACATTTGCAGATCAGCCGATCTATCGCTACTATGAGCGCACCCAATCGCTGTGGGGACTCACGCCGCTTAGTGATCAGGCGCTGGCAGGGCTGATCATGTGGATACCCGGTAGCCTATTGTTTTTTAGTATTCTCACTGTTATTTTTATTCGTATGCTCGACCATAATGGCCCTGATATCCGAGCGGTCGGGCGAACATAGAGGCATCCATGTCGCAATTGCGCTTTGAACGCATGTATCCACCCAAACCTGCTCCAAACGGCGCGCCACTCTGGGCGCTTTTTCTTGGTGGTGAACTGGTAATCTCGGCTGCGACGCAGGGGTTGTTGGAGAATACCGCTGGCGTGGCCTTTGACTCAGCGCAGGGGTTATTGATCGGCACGATCGGGGAACAGCCAGTTTATACGCTCGATATTGCCGCCGATACCGTGCTCCCAGCGGAATATGCGCTGATCAGTATGCGTGATCTCTTGGCGAGTGGCCCAGTACAGTTAGCAAGTATTGCTGATTATGCTATTCAGTTGCTGCGTTGGATGCAGCAGAGTGGCTTCTGTGCGGTGTGTGGGCAGCCAATGACGTTAGCGGATGGTTGGGGGAAGCGCTGCGCGGCATGTGGGCATCTAGCATATCCGCCAGCTAGCCCAGCCATCATTGTGCTTATTCACGATGAGCAGAACCGTGTGTTGCTTACTACAAAAGGTGGCTGGAATGCGCGTTATAGCTTGGTTGCGGGGTTTGTTGAGCCAGGCGAAACCTTTGAGGAGTGTGTTGCGCGCGAAGTCCGTGAAGAAGTGGGCGTAGAGGTTAAGGATATCCGTTATTTGAAAAGCCAGTCGTGGCCGTTCCCGCATCAGGTGATGGTTGGTTTTCTGGCACGCTATGCCGGTGGCGAGATTGTGATTGACACTACTGAACTAAGCGATGCGCGCTGGTTCACCGCCGATGCATTCCCTGATTTGCCACCGCCCTATGCGATCTCACGCCAGATTATAGAGCACTGGCGCGCTAGTTTGGCTGAAACTGCCAGCTAGTGTTCATCGCGCACAATCGGCAGATGAATGCTGAAGGTGGTTCCCTGGCCGATGGTGCTATTGACTGCCACATGCCCGCCGTGAGCCTCAACGATCTGTTTCACAATCGCGAGTCCTAGGCCGGATCCACCACTGCCACGCGTGCGGGAACGGTTCGCACGCCAGAATCGATCAAACAGGTGTGGCAGATCATCAGGCTCGATACCAGGCCCACTATCCTGCACGCTCAATATCAATGTGCTCTCTGCCGCTGGGTCGATCGCTGCCCGTAATGTCACGACGCCACCAATTGGTGTGTAGCGCAGTGCATTCGAGAGTAGGTTCTTCAGTACTTGCGATATACGTTGTGGATCGACATCAACCTCAGGCAATTCAGCCGGTGCTTCGATTTGGAACTGAATCGATTGGGTGTGTGCCTGATCGGTAAACGCATGCACAGCACCTTCAAGCAGTGCATGTGGATCGCTTGATTCGCGATAGAGTGGGAGCTGCCCCGCCTCCGCAAGTGCTAACAGCCGTAAATCGTCGACAAGCCGCTCAAGCATGGCTGTCTCGTGTAAGAGTCCACCAACATGCTCGGGTGTCGCTTGATAGACTCCATCCTGCAACCCTTCCAAGCGGCCACGAATAATCGAGAGCGGTGTGCGTAATTCGTGAGCGATATCTGCTGTCATCTGGCGGCGCTGTGCGTCGGCACTGGAGAGGCGCTCGGCCATACGATTGAATGCGGTGGCTAGTTCATCTAATTCCCGAATCCGCACTCCAGGCACACGTGTGTCAAGGCGCCCAGCTGCTAGGGCTTCGGAGGCTTTTGTGAGGCCACGTAATGGGCGCGTTAAGCGCCGCGCAAATAGGACAGCTAGGCCGATCAGGAGCCCACCAAACCCAACTCCGGCGATCGCGAAACTACGCCACACTCCCCAGAGGAATGAATCTGGGCGTGTATTAAATGGTGCATCGGATCCACGATCCTGAAATCCAAAATCGGGCCGAACAATGAGTGCGCCGATATGCTGCCCATGAATCATAATATCGGCCTGCTCGCTTGGCCCACGCATTGGTGTGCGGCGATTGGATAACCTTGGGGGATCAGGCGCAATTGGCATGGCTGGCAGGCCTGATTGATTAAATTCATCCCCTGGGAGGAGTGCTTCTGTGTGCATAGAATCGGTACTGGCCAGCACATCCCCTTGCTGATCCAGTAGGACGTAGCTGTAGAAATTGCCCTGGCCTGTAAATGGTGGTGCCGCCAAACGTCGCTCTACGCCACTCCAGGATTGATCGTTGGCAGCATAATAATCGCCTAGAATCACAGCATACGAATCTGCGGCCTCTCGCAACCCGACGCGAAACGATGTCGAGGGCACACTGCCAGAAAAGCTCAAGCCAATAAATCCAAGCATGCCACAGAGCGCTAGCAAGATTGCTAACGCAAAGGCAATAACCATGAGCCAGAAGAGTCGTAAGCGTTTCATAGCGTAAAATGGTAATAATACTGCTTGAGATGAGTAGACATAACTACTGCTCGACCGCCGTGTATATTATTCGAATTCGCCAAATTTATAGCCGACACCATAGATCGTTTGGATAAAGCGTGGGCTGCGCGGATCTGGTTCAATTTTGCGGCGCAGGTTTTTGATATGCGCATCAACAGTACGGTCGAAACCTGCATAGCTAACATCATATACCAATTCGATCAACTGAGTTCTGCTGAAGGGTCGCCCAGGATCGCGGGCAAGGATGGCAAGCAGATCGAATTCGGTCGCCGTTAGTTCGATTGGCGTATCCGCGAGGCGCACAACACGCCGTTGCAGATCGATTTGGAGATCCCCGGCCCGTAATAACCCCGCTTCGTCGCGCGGGCCTTCACTGCGGCGAAGGACAGCCCGAACACGCGCTGAGAGTTCCCGTGGACTAAATGGTTTGGTGATATAGTCATCGGCACCAAGCTCAAGGCCAAGCAACCGGTCCATTTCATCGACACGTGCAGTGAGCATGATGATTGGCAGCTGGCGTGTCGCTGGGTCGGCGCGTAGGGCGCGCGTTACATCGAGTCCATCCATCCCTGGAAGCATAAGGTCGAGTACGACTAAACTGGGTTGCTCGGTGCGAGCCATTCGTAGCGCAGCATGCCCATCACCAGCGGTGACAACGCGAAATCCAGCGCGCTCCAGGTAATCCCGGGCGATCTGGACAATTGCAGGTTCATCATCCACAACAAGGATCGTGCGAGTGGGCATGGGTGAAACTCCCGAGCGAGCTAAGAACCGCAGAACTAAGCGCATAGCGCATAGCGCAGTACCTGAATCGCTCAGATGCTCTTGCGCTGTGCGCTCTTGCGTTCTTGCGCTCTTGCGCTATGCCTCTATGATTCGAATGCATGAGTGCAGCTATGGGCTACAGATTGGTTGTCATTCCGGTATTGGGTGTCTGGTCGTCACCAGAACCACCAGGGCCACGGTCGTTATGATCGTGTTTACTGCGCCAGCGATCACGGGCGACAATAAATAGCAAGTAGGCAGCGAGACCCATGAAGACCATTTTAATCAGTCCACCAATCATACCGAAGATGCCGAAGATAAAGCCGCCAGGGCCACCCCTGCCGTGCATCATCCCACCCGGCCGCATGGCCATTGGGCCGTTCTGCCAACCGCCACGCATACCAAAACCTGGGCCAGCGTCCCTACCTTGGCGCATGCCGCCGGGGTCTTGTGGTGCTTGTGGTGCTTGTGGTGCTTGAGGCGCTTGAGGCGCTTGTGGTGCTTGCTGCCAAGCGGCTGGGCCACGTTGGGTATTATTCCAGCCACCACGCATGCCACTTCGCGATGCGATGCTACCGAGGCCAAAGCCAATCACAAGCATGGCAATAACCAGTGCCACTTTTCCAAACTTCCTACGTTTACGATCTTCCTGTTCCATTGGGCATATCCTCTCAGGTGACGTTGTACTTCCAATATGTGTATCATATGCCAGAACTTTGAAGTGATTGTGAAGATCTATAGGAGGTATCTGGGATCATTTCATTCTCCGTGGATAGTATACAATAGGTATTGCTGGAATTCTGAATGCGCAGGCTCGATCATATGGAGAAATGTCTATGTCAAGCTATGAAACATTGTCGCCATACAACTTCCTTGGGCTAAGCGAAGAACATAGTAGTTATGGGCAGAGTGCGGCGGTTATTCTGCCGATTCCCTACGAGGCGACGGTGAGTTATGGCCAGGGTGCACGTAATGGGCCGCGCGCGATTATTGAAGCTTCCCGCCAAGTAGAATTATATGATCGTGAGCTGGACACTGAGCCCGCGCTTCAGCATGGTATCCACACCCTTCCATTTCTCGCCCCTGTCAATGCTGGCCCGGAGGCGATGATTGCTGCCATCGCGGCTTGTGCGGAGGAACATCTGCGTACGGGGAAACTCTTGGTTGGCTTAGGTGGCGAACATTCAGTATCGACAGGTATTGCGCGCGCGCTTCTCGCCACCCACGGCGATTTTGTTATGGTTCAGATCGATGCACATAGCGACCTACGCGATGAATATGAGGGCAGCCCATATAGCCACGCCTGTGTCGCAAAGCGGGTTCTGGACATGGGTGCTACTGTGATTCAACTCGGCATACGCTCGATTTGCCGCGAGGAGATCGATCTTATTCATAGTGAGCGTGCGCGACTACGGGTCTTTTTCGCGGAGGATGTGCATGCCGAGCAATATCAACGTGCGCTCGCTGGGCTTGTGCGTGGCCGTACGGTCTTCCTTACGATTGATGTCGATGGCATGGATCCATCAATTATCCCCGCAACCGGCACACCAGAACCAGGCGGTCTCTCTTGGTTTCAGACATTGGATATTATTCGAATAGTTGCAGCTGAGGCCAAGATTGCAGCAATTGATTGTGTGGAGTTGGCCCCGATTGTTGGTTCCCACGCCAGCGATTTTGCGGTAGCAAAGCTACTCTATAAGACAATTGGCCTCACCCTTGCAATGAAGCCGGGGAGTAGTACGTAGCGCAGAACGCAAGAACGCAGACAAGAAGACAAGAAGACAAGGAGACAAGGAGACAAGGAGACAAGGACAGAGTAACGCTCCAATGCTCCAATGCTTCACCCAAAGGGTACCCGGCTTGGCCCAGAGGGCACCCCGCTTCAATGCTTCAATGCTTCAATGCTCAGAAAGGATCAGTATATGTCATCTATATCAATTGGTGTTATTGGTGGAAGTGGCCTCTATGCCATGGAAGGGCTGGAGGATGTGGAACGTGTGATGCTTGAGACACCCTTTGGCACTCCGAGTGATGCCTATGTGATTGGCACACTTGGTGGGCAGCGGGTCGCATTTCTGCCACGCCATGGGGTGGGCCATCGCCTGAACCCAAGTGAGGTGCCAAGCCGTGCAAATATCTGGGGCTTCAAGCAACTAGGGGTTAAGTACTTAATTTCAGTGAGTGCGGTTGGCAGCCTGCGTGAGGATTATGCACCTGGGCAGATTGTTGTGCCAGATCAACTCTACGACAAAACCAAGGGTGTGCGGCCAGCAACCTTCTATAATGAAGGGATCGTGGTGCATGTGGCGTTCGATAAGCCATTTTGCGCGCAACTGAGTGATAAGCTCTATCTGGCAGCACAACAGGCGGGTGCGACGGTACACAAAGGTGGTTCAGTTGTGGTGATGGAAGGGCCGCAGTTCTCAACACTAGCCGAGAGTGAAGAGCATCGCCGCAATGGCCATGCATTGGTGGGGATGACAGCCCTTCCAGAGGCGAAACTCGCCCGTGAGGCCGAGATTGCCTACGCAGCTCTAGCGATGGTAACTGATTATGACTGTTGGTACCCTGGGCACGACTCGGTTACTGTCGAGATGGTTGTGAGTGTTATTCATGCGAATGCGAAGCTCTCACAGGAAGTTGTGAAGCGCGCGGTTGAATTGATTGGCACTGGTTTTGTGAGTAGCGCACATAGCGCCTTAGCAACTGCAATCATGACCGATCGGCGTGTTATTCCTGCCGCGAAGAAGGAACAACTCAAGCTTCTGATTGGCAAATATCTGGAGTAAGAGATTAATACAGGATGGTGCATGCCACTTCAGCCATGTAAGGGAGCGTGATTGCCCTTATATGGCTGAAGGTATGAGTTCACGTATTAGGGCGTATGCAGCTCATACTTCGATAGGATTTGCTCATTTTTTGCTTCGGCAGCGCGAACGATGCTCTTTTGTAGTTCGTGATTATCGCGAATTGTTTTGGAGAGCGTAAAACATGAGCCGACCACAAAGAACAGGCCCATGACCATATAGCCGCGTATCCAGCCATCGACGGACAGGTAATAGATCCCCAGGCCCATAAGAAATGTTGAAACGCCGAATGAAACCCATGCGAAGAAAATCCAGGCGGGTGAATCCTTTTGGATGGCTGTGCGGCGGTGACCATTCGCACCATCGAGTCGGGGATGCGCCGCCCCTCACAGCCCATGGCCGAGCGGCTTGCCGATTGCCTATCGGTGGAACCATCCAATCGCGTGATCTTTTTGCGCGCTGCGCGCCTGGTGCGCGCCGAAGAGCAATTGCCCCAACCAACAATTGCTCCGATTGTATTCCCGGCGCCAGCGCCATTGCGAGCTGAACCACCAGCAGCCCCTAATCGATTGATTGGGCGTGATCGTGAGTTAACCGAGGTTGCTGCATTACTGCGACAACCAGAGCGGCGGCTTGTCACACTGATTGGGTTAGGTGGAGTTGGCAAGACGCGCCTCGCGGCTGCGCTGGCCGCCGATCTACGGCCCATGTTTCGCGATGGCGTTGCCTATATCAGTTTGGCAAGTGTCACTGATCCAACAGCTGTGCCAGCAGTGATTGTTCAGGCGCTCGGCCTGCCAGAAGTAGGTGTCTATACGGCATTAGAACGCCTGAATTTGGCGTTGAGTGGCCGCGATATGTTGCTGGTGATCGATAATTTCGAGCAAGTGATCGATGCTGCCGTGCAGTTAGGGCTTCTTCTTGCAGCTGCGCCACGACTGAAGCTGTTGGTTGCAAGCCAAGCCGCGCTCCATCTTTCGAGTGAGTATGAATACCCAGTTGCGCCACTCCAACTCCCAAGTGGGCATGCATCCAATTTGGTGGAGCTTCGTAAATCTGCTGCGGTTAAGTTGTTTGTGGAACGTGCACATGCTATTCGGCCACAATTTGAACTGAACGTAGAGAATGCCGAGGCTATTGCAGCAATTTGTGTACAGCTGGATGGCCTCCCATTAGCGATTGAATTGGCGGCTGCACAGCTATTCGGGTTGGCTGAAATGCTTACACAAGCCATCAATTTAGGCCTCGCAAGCGATTTACGCGCCGAATATGCCCAAGCACGTGCAAGAACTCAGCAACAATTAGGCGAGCCAGCGTTTGCGAAGGCACTAACGATTGGGCATACCCTACATATTGATACCATCCGCGTGTAGGTTATGCCTGAACAACATATGCTTCCCGTGCGAGGCGCAGCGCACCGATTGCTGGTTCCTCAACTGGCGTGATTGGATCGGCGGGGTGCCCATACTCAGCGAGCGTATTACAGAGCACAGTGTGCAGAATCGGCGTACGCAGGATGACACTCCCCGCCAACGCGAGCGGGATTGAACTATGTAGACCAATCGGTTTTGCGGCAGCAATAACTGCCTTAGCTAGATCGCGCCCGGCGGCATGCAAAATCGTGATACACACCGAATTGCCTTCGAG
This sequence comes from Roseiflexaceae bacterium, assembly GCA_031362265.1. Classification (GTDB taxonomy): domain Bacteria; phylum Chloroflexota; class Chloroflexia; order Chloroflexales; family Roseiflexaceae; genus JANLSE01. The sequence goes on along the minus strand of JANLSE010000282.1, from coordinate 2,290 downwards.
CGCGAGGCGTGAGACAAGCGGTGGAACGTCCGCCAGAATTGCGCGTGGATCGGGCTGATTATAGACATAAGGGATGAGATCGAATGGCCCTGATAGTTCCCACATCTGGATGAGTTCTGCTAGGAGTGTCGCGCCATCTGACTCACGGCCATCGGCGGCTTGGCATGCAGCACGTAATGCCTGAAGCGCAATATCATAGCCGCTTCCTTCATCCCCTAAAAGGTAGCCCCAGCCACCAGCGCGCGACATACGGCCATCGATGCCACGGCCAATTGCGATTGAGCCAGTGCCACAGATCAACCCAACACCATAACCATTGGGTGTACCTGCCGCCACTACCAATTGTGCATCATTCACAACAGTGAGATTACGAGTTAGCTGATGCTGGTTAGCCCAACCCTGAATTAACGCATGGTCTGCTGGCCGATCGACCCCTGAGAGCCCCAAACAGGCGGCACTGACTGGCCGCATCGGGATGTGTGCTGCCTTGAAGACGGCCTCAACTGCCAGACGTAACGTTATAAGGGTCGCTTCGACCCCAGAGACCTGCTTATTGCTACCACCAACCTGGGTGCGTGCAAGGATCGTACCTTCGATATCGGCTAGCAGAGCAACAGTTTTACTTGCGCCGCCATCGACGCCAAGAATCAGTGGGCGGGTATGATTGTGGGAGTGCATTGTATCACCATTGCTTAGCCACGCCCGTGGTGGGATAGCGATCATGCGAATCCATTTTCGGAACAGAGGATATTCTACACGAAAATGGATGAATCGTGAAGATGTGATTAATAGAGTTTGCGTATCAGAAATAGGCTGCTTATGGTTCGTTGTGCGATGCTAGCATGGCTGCTTCAACTCGGTTACGAACACCCAACTTTTGCATGATGATCGTCATATGATTCTTGATAGTCTTTTCGTTGAGCGACAAGGCATCGGCAATTTGGCGATTGCTCTGGCCGTTACTGACGAGGCTGAGAATCTGACGCTCGCGGCTGGTTAAGCTATCGAACACACTATTGGTTGGTGTAGCTGATGCTGGTGCCGTCTGGCTTGTTAATAGATGTGCGGCAAGTGTTGGTGATACATAGCCATCGCCCTGCGCAATTGTGCGCGTGATGCTAATCAGTTCGCGCGCGGCAACCCCCTTTACGACATAGCCTTTTGCGCCGGCCTTGAATGCACTCATGAGTGGGGCATCATTCACGGAGGCGGTCAGAATAATGATACGGGTCGCAGGCGATAGCTGGAGCAGTTGCCCGATAACCGATAGCCCACTGCCTGGGATATCGAGATCCAGAAAGAGAATATCTGGTTGATGCGTTTTGGTCAAGTGGATGGCATCCTGCGCAGAAACCCCCTCACCAACGATGGTAACATCTGGTTCGGCGGCAAGAATGCCAGCAACCCCCTGACGGAAGAGCGGATGATCGTCAATTATCACAATACGCATGCGTTATCCATTGACACTACGAACCTCGTGAAGAGGCAATTCAATCTTAACAGTTGTCCCTTTGCCGATTGTGCTTTCAACGCGGAAATGCCCTCCTAAACTCTCCACACGATCGCGCATGCCTACTAAACCAAGGTGTTCATGGGCATCCGAGATCGCCTCGATTTCAAAGCCTGGCCCTTCATCGGCAACTTCAACAAACAGGCTATTCGAATCGCTTGAAATCTGAACACGTTGGCCACGCCCCTGACCATGGCGATAGGCATTTGTCAGGCTCTCCTGCACAACGCGATAGAGCGTTGATTTCAATGCAATGCTGATTTGTTCCGGAGCATCCTGCACACAAATCGCAACTGAGCTATTTGTATGGCGCTCGTGAGTGCGAACCACCAAATCGATCACATCTTGTGGTGTAAGTTCACCTAATTGTGGCAGCCCTAGCCCAGCGGAAATGGTGCGTACCTCGCGCATCGCTTCTGACAGCGAACTCTCGACGATTGTCACATGCTCGGCTACTTTTGTATCGGGTTGCTGCTCATGAAATTCAGCGACACGATCAAGGTGTAACAGCGCCAAACCAAGATACTGTGCTGGGCCATCGTGAAGCTCGGCACTGATTTGTCGTAACACTCGCTCATTCAGCGTTGCCGCACGATGCGATGCCTGCCGCATTCGATCATGCAGTTCAGTATTCTGCTCGAGTAAATCGGTGAGCCGTACCACCTGAGCACTCAATTTGGCCTGCTGCTGATCGATAGTATCACTCGCACTTTGGACAAAGCCAACCAGCAAGAGGTACATCACAATCGTGATTGCACCGATTACAAGCCAGGATTGCAG
>JANLSE010000279.1:0-2454 GCA_031362265.1 Roseiflexaceae bacterium | reverse complement strand
GGAACGAAGGAATAGGAACAAGGGAACAAGGGAACAAGAGAACAAAAACCAAGAACCAAGAACCAAGAACCTATCATCATACGGGCGAACCTTGTATTCGCCTGCCAAGAACCATTCCATCGCTCTGGATTCTTGCGTTTTTGCGCTTTGCGCTCTTGCGCTTTGCGCTCTGCGTTCTGCGTTCTTGCGCTTTTGCGCTCTTGCGCTCTTGCGCTCAAAACAACTCGGCCAAGCCTGCTTCCACAAGCGGATGCGGTGTATACGGCCCAGGCTTCTCGCCGCACAGACGTGGGCGTGGGAAGACTTTATCAGGGTTTGCCAGGTGATATGGATCAAACGCACAACGTACAAGTTGCATAGTATCTAGGTCTGGTTCAGCAAACATAAACGACATCGCTGCCTGTTTCTCTTTGCCAACGCCATGTTCACCAGTGATCGATCCGCCTGCTTCAACACAAATCCGCAGAATTTCGATTGAGAGCTCCTCGGCAAGATGTTCCTGACCTTCAATCTTGCGGTCATAAAGCACCAGCGGATGCAGGTTTCCATCACCCGCATGGAACACATTCGCTACCCGTAACCCGGCTGCATCACCTAATCGCTGAATATCACGTAATACTTGTGCGAGTGCAGTCCGTGGAATAACGCCATCCTGCACGATGTAATTCGGCGAAATACGCCCCATTGCCGCAAATGCTGCTTTACGTCCCTTCCAAACAACTGCACGCTCAGCGTCGGATTGCGCCAGACGTTGCTCCCAAGCCCCGCCAGAGGCGCAGATCGCCTTAACACGCTCCATAAGCGCATCAACCTCATCGGCTGGGCCATCTAGCTCAACCAAAAGCAATGCACCACAATCGGGGTAGCCCGCATGGACGGCCGCTTCCGCAGCGGTGATACTCAACCGATCCATAATTTCGATCGCGGCTGGTAGAACCTGTGCAGCAATAATTGCTCCAACTGCTGCCCCAGCCTCATCGGTGGAATGGAATGCTGCCAACAAGGTCTGAATGACCGCTGGTCGCTTCACAATGCGCAAAGTAACCTTCGTTGCAATGCCAAGCGTCCCTTCTGAGCCAACAAACACCCCAGCAAGATCGTACCCTGGGCGATCAAGGCTTTTCCCACCCAAATGAACAACCGTGCCATCCGGTAGCACAACTTCCATGCCAATCACATGCGTGACAGTAAAACCATATTTCAGGCAATGTGCGCCCCCAGCATTCTCGGCCACATTCCCGCCGATGGTACAAACCGATTGTGATGAAGGATCTGGTGCATAGAAATACCCATGCGGTGCGACCTGTTGTGTTATATGAGCATTGATAACTCCTGGCTCAACAACAATCCGCGCATTGGGAATATCGGTCTCGAGAATACGATTCATGCGCGCTAGGCTGATCAGTACCCCGCCTGCAAAGGGCAGTGCGCCGCCACTTAGCCCGGTTCCTGCACCGCGTGCTACAAACGGAATCCGCTCGCGATCACAAATCCGTATGATCGCCTGTACCTCAGCTGTTGTCTCAGGCAATAACACTGCCTCAGGCGTCACCCGAAAATTGGTTAATCCATCACATTCATAGGTTCGCAGTTGGGCTGGGCTGCTAATCAAGCCACGATCACTAACGGCGTTGCGAAATTCATCAAGGATGCGCTGTTGCATACATACCTGCGGTATAATAGAGTGCCAAGCATACACAATGAAGCAGCTGGCGCGGTCGGTACCCTGAACCGGCTGATTTAGAGATGATAACGTTTCCTTCACCTAATTGTACCAGAAAGAGCAGCCTATGCCAGTCGTCGCAGTAATTGGCGCCCAATGGGGCGACGAAGGAAAGGGCCACATTGTCGATATGCTTGCCGAACGCGCGCGGTTAGTTGTGCGCTACGGCGGTGGCAACAATGCTGGCCATACTGTCACCAATCGGCTTGGCACATTTAAGCTTCATGTTGTGCCATCCGGTATTTTCGATTCGCATACCGTCAATATTATTGGCAATGGTGTTGTGATTGACCCAGAAAAGTTAATCGAAGAGCTTGATAGCCTGCAGAAGCAGGGTCTAAGTATGGCTAAACTCTTCATTAGCGAGCGTGCCCATGTTGTGATGCCATACCATGTGCAAATCGATCAATTAGAAGAAAATCAACGCGGCGAAAGTAAGATTGGCACTACTGGGCGTGGCATTGGCCCAGCCTATGCCGATAAAACATCACGAGTTGGTATCCGCATGGGTGATCTCATGCACGAAGAAACACTTCTCAGCCGATTGCGTCAAGCACTGGAAGTTAAGAATCGTATCCTCACCCAGCTCTATAGCGCGCCGCCGATTTCACTGCACGAAACATTTCTGACCTACCTAAAGCATGGTTCGCGCCTAGAAGATCACGTCACCGATACACATCCAATTATTCAGCGTGCACTTGCCAAGAATGTGCCTATTCTCCTGGAAGGTG
>JANLSE010000277.1:0-13728 GCA_031362265.1 Roseiflexaceae bacterium | reverse complement strand
GCGATCGCTTCCATATCTGGCTGATGCCAACCGGGCGCGAACGCTTCTGGTGTCGGCGCTGTGAGCGCAAAGGGTTGATGAGTGAGCTGCACGGCCTGTCGTCTCAACCACCGGCTCAGCCTCAGACGAATACCCCGTATGAGCCTGCTCCACCACCACAGCCCGAGCACGTCCCGCAGTATCGCCGCCTCTATGCCATTGTCGCAAGTTGGGCTGAGGCGCAACTCCGTTCACCCTGGAACCCTGATCCGCTACGCTATCTGCATACACGTGGCTTCGACAACGAGCAAATTGGTTGGGCACGCCTCGGCTATGCCCTGAACGATCCAGCGAGTCTGGTTGCTCATCTGCGCTGCCATGCGCCGCTGTTGTTGCCCTATGCTGGGGCGGCTGGGTTGGTCACACAGACACTGAACGGTGTGCTTGAGACACACTGGAATCTGCGTGGTCGGATTGTTATTCCCTACCAGGATCGCGGCCAGATCGTCGATCTGCGGACACGCCGCTTTCCTGGGCGCGGCTATACCTCGCTTGCTGGCAGCTACCAAGCACGTGGTGTTTCCACACCGCTGTGTTGGGATGAGGCCAGACAATCCGAGATTGTGATAATCACTGAGGGTGAACTCAAAGCCCTCGCCGTTACCGCTGCCTATCGGCGTGGCCTGATCATTGCGCCTGCACTGGCGCATCCCGGGCTAAGCTACTTTCGATCTGAATGGGCGACAAGCCTCGTGCGCGCTGGCGTGCGAATCGCTATCCTCGCCTATGATGCCCGTTTAGATCGGCCAGTCAATCAGGCCGGTGAGCAGGAGTTGGCACCAGAAGAGCGCTGGACGATCCGGCACGGCCAATCTCTGGCAGCCGCAGGACTCCAGGTGCGGGTCCTGGATCTGCCACTTGCGCCAGGTGCAATCAAGGAAGACCTCGATAGCTTCATGCTGCGCGCTGGCCCAAAGGCGCTCTCTGATCTGCTGCTCAGCAGTGCAATTCCACTTTCCGTATTCGTCAGCCGCCTGCCGCCAGCACTGCATGCCCAGGCAAAGCGGGTTGCCAACGAAGGAGTGCGTCCATGGCTCCGGTAATGCGTCGCATGCTACCCGGCCCAATCTTACGTCCAGATCGCTACCAGCGTCACCAGCGCCAATTACGAAGGGTAGGTTGCGTCCTTATCGCCCTGATGCTGTTGCTTGCAGCAATGGCAGCTAGTGGTGCATATCTGTTTTTCTTTCAGGCTGAACTCTTCGCCTGGATGATCGTTGGCGCGCTACTCAGCATTGTCTTCGGCACGCCATTCCTGTGTGTTGTGGCGCTCTTCGTGTTCTACATTCGCGCCATTGCACACATTGGGCAAGTTCGTTATCGCACACGGCCAGCTTCGATTGGCCGCACCGATGCGGTGTCTCAGACCATTGTGGTCGGCGAGGTGGTGTTCGATGAGTGACCAACCAATCAATTAGCGCTGCTACCCACCTACCGAACTGGCATTTACTTGATCGCCAAACCATCTTTCGGGTTGGCGTTCGTCGTTGCACCGGATATAATAGAAGGAGCTGAATCATGCCTGCTCGCGACATCTACCATGAAGCGGTCAAAGTCGCCCTCATCCGTGATGGTTGGACGATTACCGCCGAGGATTATACGATCCCTGTTGGGCTGCAGCGCGTCTATATCGATCTACAAGCAGAACGCGATCTGATTACGGCCTACCAAGGCAGCGCAAAGATTGCCATTGAAGTGAAGAGCTTCATAGGCCAATCAACAGTCAAGGACCTACGCGATGCAGTCGGCCAATATACTATGTATCGCAGCGTTCTTCGTCGGCTCGACCCAGAGCGTGTGCCGTATCTCGCGATCGACCGAGAGACTGCGCAGACGATCTTTGTGGAGCCGCTGGCCGAATATCTGATTACCGATGAGCAGGTGCTGCTTCTTATCGTTGATATCGAGACAGAAAGGATTGTTGAATGGAGAAAATAGCCCAGTATCATGCGATCCTTACGCAGATCATTACAGTTGAAGCACAGCGGGTTTCAACCCATCCCGATCTTGAAATCTGCCAGATTTGCGATCCGGTGCGGCATCACTATCAGTTGCTGTATCTTGGTTGGCAGGATCTCAGACGGGTATTCAGCCCGCTGATCCATCTTCGCATCCATAATGATAAGATCTGGATCGAGCAAGATGGCACGGAGGAGGGTATTGCGACCCAACTGCTGGCTGCTGGAATTCCCCACGATGCGATTGTGCTAGCCTTCCACTCGCCCCACAAGCGTCCCTTTACCGAGTTTGCGCTTGCCTGATCGCCGTTGACAATTCGTACGCCCATCCTGAACCCCTGAAGCAACCATTGCCTCAGGGGTTTTTGCGTTCTGCTCCGCTCTCGCGTCCATTGGGCCTAATACCTAGCACATGAGGAGCGAGACGGTAAACGCAAAGACGCAACCTCCTTCGGAGGCGCACAGACGCAAGTGCATGCGCATATTCCCGTGGCCTTTGCGCCTTTGTGTCTTTGCGCCTTTGCGTTGCAAGCCCTGCCTTTAGAGCCATTGTGCGATTCATCTGGCGCATACCTTCCGAACCCGTATCACACGCGTGATATGGGTTTGTGAGCTTTTATGAGGAATGAGGTTTTGTATGCTCGACTCACCTGCCCGTATTTGGGAGCGTTCCGGCGAGGTCATTGTCAGCCCGCCGGTGCCATGCCGCCCCTTCATCGATCAAATCAAGCTACGCTGTCGTAGCGCTCGCTACAGCTCGTTTGGCTGGACAGTCTCGCAAGCCGATGCCGAGCTGGCGGTGGATTTACTCCGCACGTTCTTCCCAGTTATTCAAGATGGTCGGTCTGGCGCACAGCCTGCACCGCGCTTCGACGATGGTTTCGCCTCCAACCTCCTCACGCAACTCGATCTTGTTCCGCTCCTAACACCACTTGCCCCAGCGCTGCGCGCTTTACATAATGATAGGAACGCGGCACGTGCGCAGCTCTCCCAAGTTAATGCTCAAGCTCCCGACGTTCCGCTGATCTTGGGATTCGCCGAGGGGATCGATGGCTCCTGGATAATGGCCTATGCTGCCCAGCGCTTCTGGCAAGAGCTGCTTGGGAGTATTGGCCAAGTAATCAGCGGCGTGGTGCAAGCCGACGGGACGCTGCGCGAGCAGATTGACCCCGAGGTGCTGCGTCAGTATTGGCTTACCATACGTGAGCGCATCTGTGGCACGCCGCCTGAGCGAACTGGACAGCGCTGGTTTCCTGCACAGGCAACCTTGCCAGTCTGGGTCGCCGCGCTGCTGGCCTGTATTGAAGGTTCGCCCTTCGCCTTGGAAGCAGATCAGCCGATACCCAGCCTCTCGCGCGTACTCGCAGCCTGGCCGCTGCGCGTCCGTGATGATTTCCACCGCCTTGATCTGAAGGATGCTGCGCACTGGCCAGTCTCAGTCTGTGTGTTGCCAGGTCGGCAGAGCCGCGGCAGCAATGATGCTTTGCTGCATCTCAGCAGCGTAAATGGTATCAGCAAGAATCGCGCACTCTGGGCTGCCATACTGGATGGGCGGCGTGAGTCGATCCCGGTTCGCACTGGCTATCAGCGCCACTACCCACGGCGCGTCGATGGCCGCAACCAGTATGTCGCCGATTGGAATGATGAGCCCTTGCCCACCAGCGGGCTTAGCCATCTCGCCCTCACTCATCGCAGCGCCTTTGAGCCTGAGCTGGGCCAGTCATTTCTGCATCTGGCTGGCAATGAAGCGAGCAGTACCCCCGATCTTGCCCTCTTCGCCCAGCAACTGAGCCGGGCGCTCAGCGTGCCATTCAACCTCGCTTGGGCGGAACAGCTCTGGAATTATGGCGCAAACCCCGATGACTCCGAGACTGCACTGATTACCCCACTGCCCAGCATCGGCTGCCAAGGCTACTGGGTGCTGGCCGATGAACCACGTTGGACACGCCTGATTGTTGCGATTCAGCGAGGTGTTGCGCCAGAAAGCCTACGTGATGAGCATCTGACGATTATCGAAGTCGGCGCGACCTCGGCAATTGCGGATGTGATCGAGCAGGCCGGTGAGGGCGGTGAAAAGAGTGACGACGACGACTAGCCAATGGCCGAAAGTCTGATGGCCGATAAACCGATAGCCAACACCTTGATGAACTGCTAGCTGCAGACAAGCGATTTATACGCCTGTTTGGGCTACACAGAAAGGAACTACCAATGACCAGACTTGCAATGGAAGCGAACTACCAGTATGTCGCGCTCGCCCCTGAGCTGATTCAGGCGATCTGCTCGTATATCGCGCCAGCACCACATACAGCGCGCATGGTCGACATCTGTGCCGGTACGGGTGCAGCTGCGGCTGGCATGGCGAACGCCTGGCAGATCACCCGCGACCGACTCTATCTGAATGAGCTTGTCGATGACCGCAAAGCCGAGTGTGCGCAGTACAGCGATCACGTTCTGGGTGCCGATGCAATTCGTTCACTGCAGGTGAGCGCTGGTTTCTTCCAGGTCGCCTGGACCAACCCACCGTTTGGCATGCAGCCGCGCGAGCAGGGCGGTGGCCGTTATGAGCCGCTGTTCTTCAAGCGCATCGTCGAAGAGGGCCGCTGGCTTCAGGCTGGTGGCATTCACCTGATGCTGGCACCGCAGGATGTTTGGCTGACCAATCGTGGGACGCTCAATCATCTGGCGCGCTGCTATGATCGCGTGACGTTACAAGCACTGCCAGCTGAACAGCGCCGCTACCGTGAGGTGTTGGTGATCGGTGTCGTGCGTACAACCGATCGCATTGGTCAGGACATGCAGACGCATGCGCGGCAATTTGCTGAACAGCTAGCCGCTGAGCTGCCAGTATTGGAGCACCAATCTCAGCCACGCTATAGCATTCCTGCCCCAGTCAAACTCCAGCGGCAGCCGATCTGGCGCGATGCCAACGCCGCTACACCCGAGCAAGCACAAGCCGATGTGCTGGCGCACGGTGGTGCCTGGAGCTCGCGCGCTCATCGCGCACGCATGCATACCGCACGCCAGGATCGGCGCAGGATTCGGCCAATCTTCCCGCTTGGCAAGGTTGCTGCGGCGCTGCGTGTGGCCGAGGGCGATATCAACAACATGTTGGTCACCATCAATCAGCGCCCAGTGCGGATCAAGGGCAGTACCCGCAGAACCACCCGCTCCTGGCAGGAAGAGCGCGCTGGCAATGATGGCGCAACTGTGCTGGATACCCACCGCATGGAGCTGCGTGAGCCGGTTGTCGTCACACTCGACTCTGAGTCGGCAGCGATTACCCGCTACAGTGGTGATGCTGGTATCGCCGCGCTCATGGATATTCCAGATGCCGCTGCGAGCCTGCTGGGTGCGGTTGCCCAGAGCGCACCACCGATCTACGACATGCAGCTGCCACCCGAGGTCGCCAGCATTCTCCAGGGGATTGTCTCCGCCAGCGGGCGAGCACTTCCTGGCTATGCACCCGGCTACATACCGATGCAGCAGCACATCATCGCCGCCTCGTACCTCGCCTTCTGCGATCCAGATCCACACACTGGTAAACACCGCAAGGTGCTCGGTCTTGGGGCAGACATGGGTTGTGGCAAGAGCTCCCTGTCGGCTGGTACCGCCGAAGTGCTGCGTCAGCTGCTGCCAACCAATCAGCGTCGCGCCTATACCACCCTGGTTGTCGCGCCGAACCACCTGATTGGCGAGCTGGCTCAGGTGTTGGCGCATGATCAGGCCATGTCCGGTATTGATCGTCCGCCGCTGCCGCAGTGGATCGGTGAGTGGCGCGATCTGCTCCCGCACTGGCACAGCACAATCCTCGAAACCCCTGCCCAGGTCAGCGCCTTCTATGCCGGTGCGAAGGCCGATCCGACCACGCCACGGGTTGGCTTCATCGCCTTCTCGAAGTTTAGCCTGAGCTGCGGCTGGGAGGTGGCTGCAACAACCCATCACGCCGCACCAGCGGTGCTACTCGGCAACCCCGACGAGCATGATGCGTCCGAGTATCAGCGTCAGGCCTGGCGTGCCACATTCTACGAGCGGCTGCTAGCAGAGGAGCGCCGCGAGTGGGACGATCTCAAACAGCGCGAGAAAGCGCGGCGTAAGGGTGCCGCACGCCAAGCCCAGCGCGTTGCACAAGCCAATGGTGAGCGCAGTCATGCCTCGACCGATGGGCCGGGGGTGAGTGAGCGAACCAAACGTCGCGATCGGCTGTTCCGCTGTGGGACTGCGCATCGTGAGGCGCTCAAAGGTACCGAGCCAACTCCACTCTGGCATTTCGATGGTATCTTCTGCCCGGACTGTGGTCGTCGCGTGCGTAGCAAAGATGGTTTACCACATACGCACGAGTCGCTTCGCAAAGCCGGAATGGTACGCTGTCCGTTTTGCGATGGTGTCCTTGGCCAGCAGAGCCGCAAACAGGATAACGTCAGCGACCGCGCACTCCCGATCTTTAACGACCCAACCTACCGCAACAGCCATGCCATGGAGATTGATCCGCACACCGGTGAAGCTCGCCGCGCCATCCCGTGGGGCCTGCGTCCAATCTCAAACCCGCGCATGGCCTTGGGCGACTTCATTATCGCGCGCGGGTACGCCCAGCAGACCGACTTCGTGATTACCGACGAGTTCCATGCCATGAAGGGGCGCTCGTCAGCACGCGGGCGCATCTGGGGCCGACTCTTGCGGCACGCCCACCGCTCGGAAGGGCTGACCGGCAGTCCGTACGGCGGGAAGGCCAGCACCGCCTACTGGATGCTGCAGCGCATGGACAACGTCTTCGTCCGCCAGGAGTTCCGCTGGGATGAAGAGAAGGAGTTCGTCGAGCGGTTTGGCATCCTTGACACCATCACCTCACAGGTAGTTGAGGAGCAGGCTCAGGCCTTCAGTGGCAAGCGCAACGCGGCCTATGTGCGGGTCGAGGAGCGCAACGGGCTGACCGCTGAACTGGCGGCGATCATGCAAAGCCAGTTCATCTTCATTCTGCTCAAACAAATGGGCTTTCGTCTGCCATCCTACCACGAAGGCGTTGTTTTCTTCGATCTGCCTGAAGGATTAGCCGAGCAGTATGCCCGGCTGGTCAACGAGGGCAAGGCGATTATCACGGAGCCAGGTGGTAAAGATGCGCTCAGCAGCTATCTCCAGTCCACCCTGACCTACTGCATGGCACCCTGGAAACCAGTAACCGTACGCAGCAATCACACTGGCGAATCCTATTGCCCACCGGCGCTCCCAGCCGAGAGCATCCTGCCCCACCATCGCTGGCTGGCACAGTGCGCCGCCGAGCAGACTCGGGCTGGCCGTGGCATTCTGGTCTTTGCAGAGCACACCAACCGGCTCGACATCCTCGCCGATCTGCAGACGAAGATCCAGCAACTGGCCCTGAGCAAGCACGGCACACCAGTCAAGGTCGCCATCCTGCGCAGCACAACCGTCAAACCCGGCGCGCGTGGTGCTTGGTTCACCGAGCGTGAGCGTGATGGAACGAATGTCGTGCTTTGTCATCCTGGACTGGTTGAAACTGGGATGAATCTGATTGCATGGCCGGAGATTGTCTTCGCCGAGCCGACCTATAGCCTCTACCGGGCCATGCAGGCACGCAAGCGAGCATTGCGACCAACCCAGACGCGCGCGTGTAATGTGACATGGTTGGGGTACTACGACACGATGATCGAGCAGGCGCTCGACATCATCGGCAGCAAGGCCACCGCTGCAACCCTGCTCAACGGCGATGATCTTAGCTCCGGCCTGATGCAAATGGATCCTGGCATGTCCCTGCTGCAGGAATTGGCCCGGCGTGTGCTTCACGATGAGGTGAGGGCTAACACACACGAGACGATTGCGGCGCGGCTGGAGGACGCCGGTGTAGCGCTGAAAGCATCGATGGAGATCGGCGTCCACGACCTGGTTGGGGTGCATGCTGACCATAATATTCACTGTCATCCTGCTCCTCAAATACAGCATCCCATATCCATATCACCAACACGCCTACCGCCGAATCCCGCCCAAGATCCACTGGCACTTCTCCTACAACCCGAGGCCAGTGAGGTGCAGCCAAGCAGCGCCAATAACCCGGTGATGACGTGGTCTGAGGTGTGTATTCGGCGGAAGAAAGGCAAGCTCGACCTTACCGTCGACGAGCCGCAGGCGATTCAATTTGCCTTCGTGTAGCCCATTTCCAGTACGTAATCAGTAGCCAATTGACTACAGCTCGGCATTGTCCGGCTGTGGTCTATTATGCACTCATGATGAGAGAAAGCGAATGACAATGCGTTACCCACAAGAATCAGTGACACTCCAGAGCCAGGAGCTTCCGATGCAGTCCTCGCCTGCCGCCAACACCACAACGCCTGCACGCCGTAGCCGAAACACATTGCGACATCCCGCGACGCGCGCGCTGCGTGAGGCACTCGAACCCTTCGTCGATCTGCGCAAGCTCCGGCAGCTGGCCGCATCAGGCGCAGATCTGCAAGAAGCACTCACCGTCGGCGATGTGCCTGATGATGTGCAGGCCATGATCACCTTTGTCGCCGAGCTGCTGCGGCCAGTCCAGCGCGACCAGGTGAAAAGCCCTGCCGACGCTGCAGCCTTCCTCATGGCGCGCATGGGTCTGCTTGGCCAGGAGGAGCTATGGACGTTGTGCCTCAGTACCAAGAACCACGTCCTCAAGGTGCAGCGCGTCTACCAAGGCAGCCTGAACTCGTCGATGGTTCGAATCGGTGAGGTCTTCCGCGAGGCGCTCAAGTGCAACGCCGCTGCCTTGATAGTGTGCCATAACCATCCCAGTGGGGCAGTCGATGCATCCCCCGAAGACTTTCTTGTGACCCGCCAGATAGTCGATGCAGGTAAGCTCTTAGATTGCGAGGTGCTTGACCATATCATCCTCGGGAAGGGAAAATGGCTGAGCATGAGGGAACGCGGATTAGGCTTTCATACGCACTAGATAACAAATCAAACGCCGCAGCAGCCCTTAGGGTTGTTGCGGCGTTTTTGGGTTATTCAACCAGCATATCGGTTGTGCGCTGATGGTAGGTGTTTCGCGAAATAACGAGCACTGGTCGGCGCTTTGTCGAAGACAGGTCAGTAAAGGGGATAGGGACGAGCACAATATCGCTTTGATTAAGCATTGTTCCAATCCTCATCATCAAATGGATTATCCCAAAATGCAAGGCTACTTGACGCAGCTTGCGTGAGATCCTGAAATGTGTCGCCACCGTCGGTCACTTGGATGACAAACACTACCACGCGCTTACCTGGTGCAAAGGGAACGGCAATCGCAATCTGTCCGTCAGATTGAACAACGGCATCATACTTCATTGCAGGTTGGATGTGATCGGTAACACGTGACACCACACTACCTCCGTTTCTGACTCATACCAAGTACTTGTGGTCTGGCACGAATGCGATGTCATCAATGGTTGGTTGTAACTCATGGTAGTACACTTGATCGAGCCAAACAAAGAAGAAGCGTTTAGTCAGCGCAACCCCACTCCTGCACCTGCAACGCCACCCGCTCATTGGCAATCTTCGCCCGCTCGACATAACGGCGCGGCATAGCTAATGATGCCCAACCGCCAGCCTCCTGGAGTGCGAGCAAATCGATACCACCGGCAATTTTTGCACCTGCCACCAGTGGTGACAATCATGTGGCGAAAGGTCATTCAAACTTAATACAGCCCCAAGAAGCTCCACTCGCGACTGAATCGAGCGCACGCCCATTGCCCCAGACAATTGGCCACCGCGGTGGCTACGTTGCTCCATCATTTGGAAGCGTGCACTATTCGACCAGGGCGCAGATCATGCGTACACATACTCGTAACAGATCAGGCGCAGGTCCTCACGCGCAATACCATCAACAACCTGCTTCTCACTATCAGCAGCAGAAGCTAACCGACCCTGATTCGTATAGATTTCGCGAATTGTCTCAATCAGTGGTGCAACATTATTCGAACTGTTGTAGCTTTGTAACTCTTTCCGCAGCTGCTGCACCGAGGCACCAACCAACGGCTGTTTGAGAAACTTGCGCAAATCGCGCAGCTCGCTACGATTGAAATCCGGGCTATTGAGGTGATCCTGCAAGATTTGCCCCGCGAGTGTCTGTTCTTCTGCCACTGGTTTATTAACGATCGCAGCGACTTCTTGTTGCTCGACATTGCCCATAATACTTGCGATTACTTTATCCTGAATATCGAAGATATTTACTTCATGGTATGGTGGCGGGAAGCGTGGCGTGTCCGGGCTACACGAGATGATCTGCATAATCTGATAGCGATTATCATTGATTTTTCTGGTTTCCATATCGTAATAGCGCCAAAAGTGGGCCCGCCCACCTTTACGGGGCGCAGTGAAATAGAAGAACACCCCTTTCGCTCGTTGCCGCTCGAGCCCAGAGTGAATGCCATCGTCGAGGTTGGTCAGCCAACGTTGGGCATCAGTGCTGAGCACTTTCTGCAATTCGGCCATCAGCGCTTCGCTACTCGCCAGTTCGAGGAATGACTCCTGTTCCTCAATGACTGTCGCATCTTCTTCCGCGATTCGTTTGAGGGTATTGAAGTCGCGCGGTGTGACGACCTCGCCCAGAATACTGGCATCGAGAAAACCGGTCTGATTGATCACATCAATCTTCGCGGTCAAGCTGCGCACCAAACCCAGCAATTCCTCAAGGGCACGCTCAGGGAACATATTGTAGATTGTCAGCAGCTCGAATGTCGATCCCAGGCGATCAATTCGGCCAGCCCGCTGCACCATACGCGTCGGGTTCCAGTGCAGGTCATAGTTGATCAGGAAGCCGCAGTCTTGCAGGTTTTGGCCTTCGGACAGCACATCAGTCGAGATCAGCAGATCGACTTCCTTGTCTGTACCAGCAAGCGCAGCATGCCCACTGGCGACCGGTGCAAACTGTTCGACGACACGAGCACGATCGCTTGTTTTTACGCTGCTATCAATCCGCCGAATGTGTGGGTCGCCCATGCGTCGGCGCCACTCGGCATTGGTGTCGCTCATCAGTGCTTCGTACACATAGCGGGCAGTATCTTTATAGTAGGTAAAGACAATCGCTTTCTGGCCACGCAGATCGGTTTCGAGCAGATGCTTCAGCTGCTGTAGCTTGGCGTCGTGCTGGGTACTGATGTCTTTGATGTCATGCCAGATGTCGCTCAGTGCATCGATATCATCCTGGAGCGCACGATGCAAGCTGCGCCGATCATACTTCTCCACATCCAAGCGCGGAAGCTCGCCAATAATCCGGCGTGCCAGCGTATTGTCGTCGATGGCGGTGGCGCGTGAGGTAGGCGTCGAATCTTCTGTATCCTCGTCGTCATTCTCCAGCAAGCGCATCGCAGTTTGAAACGACGCCGAGTCGAGCAGCACGCCCTCCTGCACATATTCGGCAAAGGTCTTGACGAATTCGAGCGCACGGCGAATAGAGATGCGGAAGGCATCAATGCTCGACTCAAGGCGCTTCAAAAAGCGACTCTTGAAAATCCCGACCAGTGCGACCTGACGCCCAAGCTCGAAGTCATCGGGCTTCTGATCGGCACGCTTGTAGCTTTCGAGCGTATAGTGCGCCAGGTGAAGCGCCTCAATTCGACGGACAATCTGCTGATAGAAGCCTTCGTAGGTCGCCTGGAGATCATATTCAATTGTCTGGAGCTGGCGCGTTGGCCAGGCGATCTTTTTACCGCGAATCGTGGCGTCTGGGTAGGCGCGCCGCACAAATTGGCGTGTGCGGCGAATCACGACTTCTTCCAGTAGATTGAAAATGCGAATACTTCCGGCCTCGATTGATTCACGGCGGGCAGCCAGGAAATAGTTGTACAGATCACCGATCCCAGCTGACGCAAAGTAGGTGCGATCGTTGCCAGTAAACAGATTGATTTGATTGTATAGATCGAAAATATTGTTATTGATTGGTGTCGCAGTGAGTAAAATAAGCTTTTTGCGCCCACCACTACGCCCGCGCCGACCGTGCGCGGCGAGGATGTTCTCAAGCTGGAGGTAGCGCCCGGCGCGTTTGTTGCGGAAGTTATGTGCCTCATCTACCAGGATGACATCCGCGTCGGCGACAGCGCGCATATCGAAGTCCTCGGTGCCGAGCCGCTCCTGCGTGATGACGTATGCTGATATCGAGGCGCTTCGCAGCTCCTGTTCCCACATCGACTTCAACGAGGCTGGGCAGATCACCAGCGCTTTTTGGCGTAGATGGTAGGCGTAGTCCTCCAGCAGCTTCTTGCCGATCCAGGTTTTGCCCAGGCCGACTGAATCGGCGACAATTACGCCATCGTATTGCGCCAAGATTCGGCGGGCCTTGCGCACCGCGTCTTCCTGAAATTCAGCCAGATCGACCGCCGAGCGCGTGGCTGGCTGCGCGAAGTCGCTGTCGAGATCATCTTTCAGATATTCGTACAACGCCTTCATATAGATTTCGTAGGGGCTGTACTCGCGCCCGCCAAATTTGGAGTTTTCCAACAGCTCGATGAGTTGCTCTTTGTAATCGATCGCGCGCTGCCACTGCTCGTCGTACCAGCGCGACAGATCCATAATGGCGCGCGCGCCGACTTCACTCTTGAGCAAGCGCTGATTTTCGGGCGCGATATCGGCGTTGAGTCGTGCGAGTGCCTGGTGGCCAACCGCACCACGCGCTTCAGGATCGTCGATCTCGCTTTCTTCCAGCACAGTTTTGTGAACGAGATTCAGCTCGCGGTTGCTGGCCAGGCCAGGCCCGGTGAAGTTGCTGCTGCCAACAATCCCAACAATCGGGTTGAGGCTGTCGAAGAGTGTCTTTGGATCACTATTTCCACCATAGAACAGATAGCACTTGGCGTGCAGAAAGGCGCGGCGGCCTTTTTCATCGGCAGTGTGCCCAACGTATAAGCGAACCTCGACATTATCGCGCCGTAGGAAGCGTACCAATTCCTCGACAAGCTGAAGTGTCGCGGCGTTGAATGGCTCGGCATTCAACTCATGGCGCAGAAATGCGGCTGAATCAGGGCGGAGGCCGATATCTTCGCTGCCCAGCGGCTTATCACCGAGGAGCAGGCGCAAGTGCTGTACACTCGGGAGGGTTGTTCGTAGCTGCTGGAAGCCGCGAATACTAAAATATGCCGTGGCGATATCGACCTGTTGGTTCGCCTGTCGCCTCAGAAGCTCGTTCAGTACATCCGCTAGACGGTGTTCAATATTGTCGATCACATAGGGGATGAGCATGGCATAAGCTTTGCATTAGGTGTAGAGTCTATCATTCTACGGGTGCAGCGTCACATGGTCAGGAGGTGTCAGGAGGAGGATCAGATCTTGTGAGCGCGAATACACAACGGTAAACTGATCAAGCACATCGCGCCCAATCACTGAGAGTTCAAGTGAGCCTGGTTCCAAAAGAATCGGCAGCGGCCCATGAATTCGTACACGTTGCCCTGATTTGGTTGGCAATAGCAGATCAACTGCCAACTCATACATTGGCAAGCTCCCGCCAATACCGGTCGCAGTGCCACTCGTGAGAACAGGTTGATCAACACCAGATAACTGCTGCGCAACATCAGGAGCCAGTATGCTCAGATCGGCTCCTGTATCAATCAAGAATGATAATGGCAATTGGATACCGTCCGACCCGGAGATATATCCATCTACGACTGGTCGCTCAACCCCATCACTCCCAAGAAGCCAACGACCCTCAATGCGCATTGGTAGGGTTCTCCGCTACTGGCTCAACTGTTATCTGACGCGGCCGATGATAATTCTGCATGGT
>JANLSE010000204.1:0-25974 GCA_031362265.1 Roseiflexaceae bacterium | reverse complement strand
TCAATGTTTCAATGTTTCAATGTTTCAATGTTTCAATGTTTCAATGTTTCAATGTTTCAATGTTTCAATGTTTCAATGTTTCAATGTTTCAATGTTTCAATGTTTCAATGTTTCAATGTTTCAATGTTTCAATGTTTCATTGTTTCATTGTTTCATCGCTCTTGCGCTCTTGCGCTCTTGCGCTCTTGCGCTCCTTATACCTCCTCCCGTTCATCCAATAAACCCCCCACAAGTCCTGTCATACTGTGCTCAATTCGTTATGTGTTCCTCATCCAAAGGGCTAGCACGATGTTGCATTTGTCGGCTATCATTCAATCCGGCCAGATCAAGCTGGCCTCCGTTGGCGGACACGCTGGATGCGATGGGCGCACAGATACTTGCAGAAACTCCCATGGCCTCAGGGATACAGTTGCTGGTTCAAATACCAACACAACAACTGGCAAGTATTGCCGCACAGGACACGATTGTCTGGATCGAACCAATGCGCACACTCACGCCCCCTGAATGATCAGGCACGCACAATCGCTGGCGTGAGTAATAGCAGCCACCTAGGCTGGCTGACGGGTGCGGGGCAAGTGATTGCCATTACCGATGCAGTTTTGGATCGCATATGCCAAGCGCAGCGTATAGGTATGTTGTTGATGCAAAGCGTTATACTTACGGTATCTTTACACTCTGATCGATTTTATAGCTATTGACAATTGTCTCGAAATGGCTTGCCCATAGTTGCTCAGATTGCGCATCGGGGAAGAGCACCGTTAGCCCCGAGACTTTATCGCCACGCTGTTCCATATAGGTGAGGCCAACCATGTTGATGGCAGTACCACTCAGGGCCGAATTAAAGCCAAATGGGATAAGGACGCTCCCATCCTTCTGCGGCACCGCACTTTCGGATTGGAAACTATTCTCCGTGCCAAAGACCGTCTGTACATAGGCATTGCCAAACTCAATCAACTGTTCTTGTGTCAAGGTATCGCTGGATTGTTTCAGGCCAATAAAAATCCCACCGGTATTATCTGGGGCAACCCACGATGCGCTGACTGTTTCGGTACTACTCTCGGTATGCTGCCATCCCACTGGTATCTGAATTGTGAACAAGCCGGTCTTATATGTATATGTTTCCAGTTCGCCGATGTTGAGGATACTCTTTGCGTTTGGGGAATCTGTTGCTGATTCGGGGCGAGCAGTTGGCTGGGAAACAGGTGCGCTGGTTGGTTGAAGCAGTGCTGCAGCGGTTGGAGCATCCGCCGCTATGGGAACATCTGTTGGCCGTGGCGCCAGGGTGGCGGTGGGTGTTGTGGCGGCTACGCTACCACAGGCAGCCAGAAAGAGCGTAGATATTCCTATCAGAAATACGCGCATCGGTTGCCGCGCTTGTTGTGTATTTCGCATATGATGTTCCTTTGCTTGCCGCTAGTGTTGAATAGTAATAGTTGAACAGTACTATGAGTATAGCACTCTCTTCGGAGGAATTTCTTGGAGCAACAGATTCTGATTGTTGGTGCTGGGTTGGGTGGGTTAGCAGCGGCAATTCGGTTGGCAGCACACGGGCAAAAAGTGACCCTGCTAGAGAAGAATGAGCGGGTTGGCGGGAAACTGAATATCCATACTGCACAGGGGTACACCTTTGATACTGGCCCATCGCTGCTGACCATGCCCTGGGTATTAGAGGAATTATTTGTGGCAGCAGGTAGCGATCTGCAGCAAGAGTTAACGATTCGGGCACTGGATCCAATTTGCCGCTACTATTGGCTAGATGGCATGCGATTCGAGACATGGCAATCATTGCCGCAATTACTCCAGGAAATAGAACGCATCGAGCCAGCCGATGTCCAAGGATTTTTGCGCTTCGTAGCCTATAGTGAACAGATTTACCGCGCCGTTGTTGGGCCATTTATGCTGCGCCCATTCGATGGCCTACGTGATTTACTCACACCAGCGTTGCTACGCGATTCGCTGACAATCGACCCGCTGCGTAGTGTTGACCAAGCCGTCCGTTCGTTCTTCAAAAGCCCTTACTTGCACCAACTCTTTAATCGATACGCAACCTATAATGGCTCCTCACCGTATCGTGCTCCGGCAACATTCAATGTCATCCCATATGTTGAATTGAGCCAGGGCGGCTGGTATGTGCATGGAGGCATGTATGAAATTGCACGAGCATTGGAGCGCAGTGCGCAGCGCCTTGGGGTCATCATCCGTACCAACGCTCCTGTACGACAGATTCGCACCAATGGAACACGTGCTGTAGGTGTCACGCTTGATTCGGGTGAACAACTGGATGGCACAGCAATTGTGGTAAATGCTGACCCTGGCTATACATATCAAGAGTTGCTTCCCGACCGCCCAGCAATTGCCAAACGCCTAAGCAAACGAGAACTGTCGTGTAGCGGGTTTGTTCTGCTGTTAGGTATCAACCGGATCTACCCAGAACTACGCCAGCATACGATTTTCTTCAGCAACGATTATCCGCGTGAGTTTCGCCAGATCTTTGAGCAAGGCAGCGCGCCACAAGACCCGACAATCTATGTGAATGTAACGTCACCAATCGACCCAAGCCATGCACCACCTGGGCATATGAATCTGTTTGTGTTGGTGAATGCCCCTGCGCACACAGGTAAGATCGATTGGACACACGAAGCTGCGGCATACGGCGATCTGGTTATCAAGAAACTAGAACGGATGGGGCTTGCTGAGTTAGGCCAGAGCATCGAGTATCGCCACACAATCACGCCTACCGATCTGGCTGAGCGCTACAATGCGCCGGGCGGCGCGATCTATGGGCTGTCCTCGAATAGCCCATGGAGTGCATTCCTGCGCCCGCCGCTGCGCTCGCGTGACACACCTGGCCTGTATTTTGTTGGTGGCGGAACCCATCCGGGCGGCGGGATCCCGCTTGTGCTGCTCTCTGGTCGTGCCGTTGCAGAACGGGTGCTGGCAGATCGCGGCTGACCTACTTCATTTCGCGATAGCCGCCACGGTAGTAGAGGAGTGGCTCACCATCGCGAATCTGGGTCGCCATCACCTCGCCAACCAAGATAGTATGATCGCCGCCTGGGTATGTTGTATGGAGGCTGCATTCGATTGCTGCGATTGTGCCTTCCAGAACCGGGATTCCCAGCACACCCGAATAGTGCGCCACGCCTTTGAATTTATCTTGATCGCGGCTCGCAAACTGCCGTGAGAGATGTTCTTGATCACTGGCCAGAACGTTCACTACAAATTTGCCTGCCCCAAGTAGCGCCTCGTGTGTCGCCAAGCGCTGATCCACACAGAACAGGATCAGTGGTGGATCCAATGAAAGTGATGTAAACGAACTCACGGTCATTCCGGAGTTCTGCCCCTCATGCGCAGTTGTGATCACCGTGACACCGCTCGCAAAATGGCCAAGTACCTGGCGAAAACGCGCTCCATCGATTGGCATAGATTCCCTCTATCTTACAGGTCGGGGATTCATGGCCATTGTAGGTTGGAACGATGACGATTCCAACACAACCCATACCGTGACCCAAATAGCTCGGCTTGTTCATTCGTTTGAATTATACACCGATTACGCAATCAGTTGACACCCAGCATTCCACCCGCTACAATCCCCGCCATGTTGAACCCACGCCTGACCATCGCAATTCTTGCCGGCAAAGCCGCTGGTCTCGCCAGCCGCCTGCTGCGACGCGGTGGTGGCACAACTCTACCCGGCGTTGTCGCACGCAGTGTGAACCCCAAAGTCTTACAGCTGCTATGCGATCAACTTGCTAGTGGCGTCATATTAGTAGCTGGCACCAATGGCAAAACAACCACAACCCGTATGCTTGCAGCTTGCCTAGTGGCAGGCCAACGCAATCTGCTGCATAATCGCGCTGGCGCTAACCTGATGAGCGGGTTAACCGCCACAGCTCTGGCCAACTCTTCGCTGCTTGGCCAGGTTCAGGCCGATCTGGGGCTGTTTGAGGTTGATGAAGCGGCCTTCCCACAGGCAGTAGCCGAAACGCGGCCATGGCTGGTACTCTTGCACAATCTGTTCCGCGATCAGCTCGACCGTTATGGCGAGGTGGATACGATTGCCAGCGGGTGGCATGCCGCCCTGGCTGAGCTTCCAGATACGGCCATAGTGCTCCTGAATGCCGATGACCCAGCGGTGGCTCGGTTAGGTAGCGAATTGCAAGCGCAGGTGTATTACTATGGTCTCGAAGATCTGCGCCACGCCTCGGATTCGGCCGCGCATGTCGCCGATTCACAATTTTGCCGCAACTGTGGCGCACGTTACGAATATCAGCCGCGCTTCTATGCACATATAGGACACTACCATTGCCCGCAGTGCGGAGCGACTCGCCCACAACCACATTTTCGGCTCACACGACTGGATCTCGATGGCACCATAGGAGCACGGTTGATTATCACAGTTCCAGCCCAATATGGCGGTGAGTGTGTAGTGGAATTGCCCATTCCAGGGCTGTATAATGCGTTGAATGCCCTGGCTGCTGCAAGCGCAGCACTCCTGGTTGGCATTCCTGCAACACAGATTTCTGCAACACTCGCTACATTTAGCGCCGCATTCGGTCGAATCGAACGCATCGAAGCAGGTAACCAGCCGTTGCTTATGGCACTGATCAAAAATCCGGTTGGCGCCAGCGAAACAATCCGCATGCTGGTTGGGTCATCCCCGATCCACCTGCTTATCCTGATCAATGATCGCCACGCCGATGGTACCGATGTGAGCTGGCTTTGGGATGCCGATTTTGAGCAACTCGCCGGGCATGTGGCACATGTTGTTGTGGGAGGCGTACGCGCTAACGACATGGCGGTGCGGCTCAAATACGCAGGCGTTAACGAAACTGATCTACACGTTGAGCCAGATCCAGCCCAAGCACTCGATAGAGCACTGGCCGCTATCCCCGCAGATACAACACTGCATATACTACCAACCTACACCGCCATGCTCGAATTGCGTGTCGTACTCGCCGAGCGCGGCTGGGTCAAGCCGTTCTGGGAAGACTAGTGGAACGCTGGAGCGCAAGAGCGCAAGAACGCAATCTCAACTGTTCTCTGCACTCACATGCTAATGGTTGTGCGTTATGCGTTATGCGCTGTTCTTAATTTTCTGCCTTTACACCCACAGAAGGGTATGCTACACTATAAAGAATGGCCCGGTAGCTCAATGGATAGAGCATCAGTCTTCGGAACTGAGTGTTGGGGGTTCGAGTCCCTCCCGGGTCACCAGCATCACACTGCGCTGCGGCGCTCCCCCAACAAAACCGTACTTCTTCTGAGAATGACCCTGTCAGCGACTCTCTTGTTCATTTCGCACCTGAGTTTCTTCAGTGCTCAACTGCGTGGTGACATTCTTACAAGGGCCACTACGCACACTGCATTCTTCGACCAAAAGAAGAGTTGTACCATTGCCTAAACACGTAGTGATTGTCACCATCGATGTCGCGGAAGGTCGTATGGAAGAGTACAAGCTCCTGTTGCTCGCTCACCGCGACCGCTGCCTCAAAGACGAGCCGGGCACCCTGCGCTTTGACATGCTCTACCCAAAAGGGGCGGAGAACAAGCTCATGCTGTACGAAGAATACCAAGACGCAGCTGCCCACCAAGCCCATTCGAATGGTGCTTCTCTCGCCCGTGTGCTTGCCGAGACCGCTGGCATGGCGGCTAACGTTCATGCCATTGACTGCACCATGGATTGATCCGCACACTAGAATCGTCGCCGCGTGCGACACAAGAGCAACACCCTGGCTTTGTACCAGGGTGTTGCTTGTGTTGATCAATGGCAAGCTGGTTCATGTCATGCTATACCCCTCAGGATTGCACTGTCGGGGCCGTCTCAGGATCTGCCTGTGCCACCAATATCGGCTCCTCGGCGAGCGGTTTCCGTAATAGCTCATAGACCCAGGCTCCAACACTCGCGCCGCCGATTGGCCCAAGCCAGTAAATCCATTGGTCTTGCCAGATGCCAGCAATCAGTGCAGGACCAAATGAGCGCGCAGGGTTCATTGAGGCACCGCTGATCGGGCCAGCCCAGAGCGCCTCAAGTGCGACCGTCCCGCCGATTGCCAGCGCGGCCAGTTGCCCAACCGCGCGCGTATCGGTTGCCACCGAAATGATCACAAACATCAGCACGGCAGTGAGCAACATCTCCAGGCACAGCGATTGAAGTACGCTGCCAGAAGGGAGGGTTGCGCCAAGATGAGCAATTGGGCCGAACAACGCCCGCAGAGTGAGGGCGCCGCTTAGCGCACCAAGCAGTTGCGCAGCAATGTAGGGCAGCACGTCGCGCCAGGAAAGGTGCCGAGTAAGGGCGAAGGCCAGCGTGACCGCCGGATTGAAGTGTGCGCCAGAGAGATGGCCCGCCGATGCGATCATAACCATGATAATCAGACCAAAGGTGCCAGCGACGCCGACGTGGGTCAGCGCACCAGTGCTGCTGTCGACCATGATCGCGCCGCAGCCAGCCGTGACCAGTGCGTAAGTGCCGACAAGCTCAGCGCCAGCGCGGCGGAGGAGCGCGATAGCCATGACATTCCCCTCGTACTCTATTCGTGAGTCGGCTGGGCGGCCAACCACGTACGTAACTGTGTCTCGATCGCGTCGCGCACCTGGTGAAACGACGCGCGACGCTCGTGATCGCCATCCACCGCTGCTGGATCGGGAAAGCTCCAATGGATGCGCTGGGCCGGGCCAGGAAAGATCGGGCAGGTCTCGGCGGCGTTATCACAGACGGTAATCACGTAGTCAAATGGCTGCGATAGGAACTCATTCAGATGCTTTGAGCGATGTGTGCGGATATCAATCCCACGCTCGTCCATTGCCTCAATCGCCAGAGGGTTGACTATCGAAGGTTTGGAACCGGCACTGAAAACCTCGAACCGCTGGCCGGCGAGGGTGCGCAATAGCGCTTCGGCCATCTGTGATCGTGCGGAGTTGGCAGTACAAAGGATGAGAACACGAGGCTTCATCTAACGTCCTTCCGAGTTGCGATCGATCAGAAGAAGCAGGTGGCTGATACGGGTGCTCAATTCGCGTGCCGTGCGCACAAAGGCTGCCCGCCGTTCGGTGGGGTCATCGATGGCAGCGGGGTCGGCAAACCCCCAATGCACTTGCTCTGGGTCATTGGGGGAAACCGGGCAGATTTCGCGTACCTGATCACAGACCGTAATGATGTAGTCGAATTGCTGATCAGCAAGTTCATCAAGCGATTTTGAACGCTGCTGGCTAATGTCGATCTGAAGGGCCGCCAGGGTCGCAATCGCGTCGGAGTGAACCACTGTCGGCTGACTGCCAGCACTGACCACATCGACACGGCCTTTACTCATCGAGCGCAGAAGCCCCTCGGCCATTTGCGAGCGCGCACTATTGTGGGTACAGAGAAACAACACCCGTACCTGGCGCGCTGTGAGCGTCGCAGATTGGGTATTTGGGGGTGACTCTGGCTCGTGAAGTAGTGGATGAATGGCATTTCCAACCGCTTCATAATGCTGACGCACGACATCAAGGTCAAGGGTGTAATAGACATCGCGCGCATCAGCGGTGCTACGTCGCTCATGAACGATATGGTGTGCGCGAAGCTGTTTGAGGTGGTACGAAACAAGGTTAGCAGGTTGACCTACCAGACGGACTAACTCCTGTACCCGATAGTCACTCCGCACGAGCAGGGTCAGCAACTGCCAACGTAGCTCATGCGCGAGCAGCTTCAGGAATGGTGGTGGCTGGAGTGACTCAAGTACACTTCCCATAAGACCCTAATATACTTCAATACAATTTGAATCAAATTCAATTGAATGATACTACAGAAAGAGAGACACGTCAAACCGTCCTTTGCACCCAGGCGGGCTATTGCTGCGGTCTAATCGATTGAGCTTGTACATTCGATGGAGGCTACATGGCAATGCAGATTCGTTGTGCGTTGTGTGCCCTATGCTCTACTGGGTGTATGCTACTATTGCAGTATTGGGAGCTTCGCGCGCTTTTGAGTTAGGCCGCTCTCGTTGGACAACCAGTTCGTGCACATCAGAAGGTATGGATACAATCAGTGCTGAGGTGATTAACGTGCTCACACAGTATTTCAAAACCATGATCGCCAAATCCGGAACCTGAACCTTTATCCCGATCCCGTTCAATCCCAATGACGTTTGGGGCGTCAAACAGCGCCACCACATCACCGGTTCGGTAAACGGATGTGCCGTGCGCGGCGCCCTTGGCTCCGATGATGGTAATATTGCTCAAAGCCGGTAAGAAGCAGAAATGATCAATACCGTGGTTGTTCATGCTCTCCACCGCAAGGTAGAAGCGGCCCAACGTGAGCGTACACAACGTATAAATCCAATATAGCTTGGAGGCTACCCATGTCGTTCCTCACAGGCACGGTCGCGATCGTCACTGGCGCAAGTCGTGGTGTTGGCAAAGGGATCGCGCTGGGATTAGGTGAAGCTGGAGCAACCGTCTACGTCACTGGCCGCACACGTACACCGGGGCAGGCGCGCGACCAACTCCCTGGCACCATTTATCAGACGGCCGAAGCGGTTACCCATTGCGGTGGGAATGTTGCAGTCGTGTCGCTGCATCCGGGGCTCGTGAGCACTGAAAGTGTGGTACAGAATGGGCTCGATGTTAGTCAATCCGAGTCGCCGTTATTTGTTGGGCGTGTGGTTGCGGCACTCGCAGCGGATGCACACCGTATGGACAAATCGGGGCATATATTCGAAGTCGCAGCATTAGCACAGGAGTATGGGATTAGCGAGCCTGCCGCCTAATCGCCACACCCAGCAGATTATATACCGTCTCGAACATTGCAAATCAACTGTTTGCGCTTCTCCGCACACCGCCCGTAGAGAATATCTTTTATGAGCAATAGTAGCCTGCTACAACACCAGTAGAATATCGTGGCCCTCTGATATTCTATGGAGCATTGGAGAGATTCGCTTACTTTCGAGTTGGGCGGCTCCTAACGCCCTAGGAGGTGTTATGCCAGCGCATGTGTCGAACCATTCTGCAGAACTTCGGGCGGGCGCGTTTCTTGCTCTAGCCGGCGGCGTGCTCAACGTGGTCTCCAACGCTGTCCAGCCACCGATCAGCGATTACGCCAACACGATGGAGGTGTTTGCGGCATTGGCGGCAACGCCACTTTGGGAGATAAGCCGTATCGGGGTGCTGATCGCCTCCCTGCTTGGTTCGTATGGCCTGTTTCTCGTGCGGTGGGCGTTCCAAGGGCGTCGGGGTGAAAGTTGGTTCCTCTTGGCGGTTGGTAGCGCGTTTGGCACGACCCCGGTTATCGCCATCATGATGGGTCTGGATCTAGCCCAAAAGCAGATGGCGAAGTTGATTGCGGCATCACCGCCAGAGCAGGCCGCTCTGGCGGTATGGGCCGGACACGGGCTCCATAGTGCTGCTTTCGCAATCTTCTCGATTTCCCTTGTTTTGGCGAGTGTGATGCCGGTGCTGGTCGGGATGGCTTTGATCCTTGGGAGACAGTACCCGACATGGCTTGGATGGTTTTCGGTTGTAGGCGGGATCGGGGTCCTGGTCACTGCGGTGCTTCAGGCGGTGAATGGCCCGACGCCTATCGCGCAGGTACTGTTCCCGGCGTTTGGTCTTCTGGTGACCGTACCCCTGATGACATGGAGCGTCCTTATTTGGCGAAGGGCCGCCAGCCAGTAGTATTGGATGCGGTGATGGCAGGCTAACGAATGCATGCAACTGCTGTGGCTAATCGAGCCCCAATCCGGCTTGGCAGGCTTGCGGAGCGCCTGAAGCCCACTGTTGGGCCACGCTATCAACGCTGTGTTCGTCATACACACTTTCTCTGACGATGCCCATCATCCGAACATACTGGGCACTGGTTGTAAATGCTGCGGATGTGCTATTTGTATGAGACTACTGCTGCCTGCCCTGCAACCGACACTCAAAGCCCTCTATGATGCGCTCGACACGCAACGACTAGGAGGTTGAAGCGGCGTTTCAGCGCATCTACGCTTAGCTCTCAGCTACGTTTTTGGCTCCCTTGCTCTTTTGCACTTCGATGCTATTATTACACCCATGAACGACCCCAACAAACTGAACTACTATTTGGTTGCGTGGGAACTTTCGAACCCAAAATTGCTCACGCAGACGATGACCAGTCACATCTACACCGTCATGCACGGCACCGAGACCTTCGTCCTCAAACTGCTATCCTCATCGGAGACGGAGGAGCAGCGTGGCGCACTGTCGCTGCGCTATTTTGACGGCCATGGGGCGGCGCGCCTTCTACGGTACGACGAAGGCGCACAGTTGATGGAATACGCCGCAGGTGGCGAGCTCGTCACACTGGTCGAGCATGGTGAGGATGAGCGTGCCACGCGAATCATCGCACAGGTGATCTCGCAGTTACACAGTGTTCCGCAGGATGCTCCGTACGATGGCCTGGTTCCACTGGATCGCTGGTTTGCAGCACTATTCGCCAAAGCGGCGGCGGATAGCCAGGCTGGTATCAATTCTATGTATGTGCGGAGTGCTGGACTCGCTGAGCGCCTGCTCGCCGACCAGCGCGACATACGTGTGCTGCATGGCGACATCCATCACTATAACATCCGCCAGTCATCACGCGGCTGGCTCGCTTTCGACCCAAAAGGCCTCGTGGGTGAGCGTACCTATGACTGCGCCAACACGCTCTGCAACCCAGAGATGCCCGAACTTGTCCACAACGAAACCCGCTTACTGACCAATGCAGCGATTCTGGCGGATATGCTCACCCTCGACCTTTCGCGCGTACTGGCGTTTACCTACGCATACGCCTGCCTCAACGCAAGTTGGTGGCAGCAACTCGACGGGAGCGATATCGTCCAGTGGATGCTCAAAGTCGCTGAGATCATCGAACCACACATCACGCCGCTATAGCTAAGCGCAAACGTTTGAGCGCACAACACATAACGATTCTGCATTGAGCCCACGCTTGTATTCATCCTCTCACATGGTATGATAGTGGTATCATATATAGTTCTATCGTATTCCAATGCAGTATTCGACGAACATACGTACGAGGCATAACCGCCTGGACATATTGTTTCCCGTATATTGCACCAAAGGAGCCCAAAACCAATGCCTGTCGAAATTACCCCCAACGGGACGTATGGCGCGAATGTGCCGAATCTCCCACGCCCAATCATGAAGCTAATGTTTGGCATGGTGACCTTCATCCTGCGCCTTACTGGTGCCAAGATCCTCAACTTGACCACGGTAGGTTCGAAATCGGGACGTGAACACAAAGCTGATCTCGGGTGGTTCCCTGATACGAACAATCGTTGGCTGATTGTCGCATCACTGGCCGGTGCGGCGAAAAACCCGGCGTGGTATTACAACATGGCGCGCAATCCCGACAAAATCTGGATAACGGTGGATGGGCGTACGATCAAAGTCCAGGGTGAATCGCTCAAGGGCGAGGAACGTGCGGCAAAGTATAAAGAAATCGTTGCTATCGCGCCGACCTATGGTGGGTATGAGAGCAAGACCGACCGCGAGATCCCGGTGATTAGGCTGACCGCTGAGCCAGCATAAGGTATTGATCTAGCATTGAGGAGAGCGCAATGCGGCGATGATATCGTGCTGTGACAACCGAGCGGGCCTCACCAATGATACGCTTGTTGTGTTCATTGAGTGTTACCCGCTCTTCGATACGTTTTGCGTTTTTGCGTTTTGCGTTACGGTATTTTGCCCACATACTCACGCATACACAACTTGGCCGACCAACCCCAGGATCGTTCCAGCAATCTGTGCAAGTGATTCACTCCGCACAATCGCGCCAGCCTCAACCGCTGCTCGTGGCATACCATAGACCACGCAACTCGCCGCATCCTGTGCCAATGTTGGCGCACCAGTTGCACGCAAAGCCAATAACCCACGTGTTCCATCATCGCCCATCCCGGTCAACACCAGGCCAATGGCATGAGCACCATAGGTTTGAGCGACAGTCTCGAATAGACGATCGGCGCTCGGGCAGTAGCGATCATCAGCGGCTAGTGGCTCCAAATGTGCAACGCCAGGCATTCGTACCATAAGATGATAATCATCTGGTGCCAGATAGACCCGGCCAGGTAGCAGGCGTTCGCCCTGCTGTGCAATCCGCACTGGTAGCGGGACGACACTGTTCAGCCATTCCACTAATGCTGGGCCGAAGCCGCGCGTAATATGTTGGACGATCAGAATCGGCAGCGGGAATTTCGCGCCCAAGCCACTCAATACCGCTTGCAGCGCCACTGGGCCACCAGTCGATGCAGCGATCGCCAGTGCCCGTGGGTTCACAGCCGATGAACGGCACTTGGCGAGTGTCTCCGCAAGCTGCTCGGTTGTTGGTCGCTGATGAACAGTCGTGGACACCCGTACAGGATGCCGTGTGACAACACGCACATCTGCCATGAGCCGTAACGTCGTGAAGAACCTATCCCAGGCAGCGTCATCTTCCGGTGTGCTGGCTGCGCCTATGCGCCCACGTGGTTTGGCCACCACCGCAAGCGCACCAACCGCAAGCGCCGCAATCGAACGCCGCGCCGCTTCATCCTGGCTACTGATCAGCACAATCGGCGTCGGGCATTGCTCCATAATCTGGCGCGTGGCCTCATAGCCTTCGAGAATCGGCAGATGAATATCCATTGCGATGACGTTCGGTCGCAGTCGCTGGGTTGCTGCAATCGCCTCTCTACCATTACTGGCAGTCCCGGCGACCACAAACATACCGCTGGCGTTCAGCATGCCCACCAGAAGTTCGCGTTGTGATCGCGAGTCCTCGACAACCAGAACGCTGATTGGTGTATCAGTTGATCGTTGCATAATCTCGCACCGTATGATATATGGCTGGCCTGTTATTCGGGAGACGTATTCCTGGGCATGTACAGCGTCGTTCACTATGGTCGATATCCTTTTATCGGTTCAGCCACATCCGTAGGCTAATCAGGATTCCATATTCATCTGCTGACAGTACTGCTTCATCAACCAAAATCCGCGTTTCATCAAAACGGATGCTTTGCTCCAAGTGCACCAGATTGTCAGGCTGGTCAGCGGACACAAAGCGACATGAGAGTACAAATGCGGGGCTTGGCGCTCCATGATCGACCCATAGTTGCACGATCGTACTGCCAGGCGTGCTAATCAGCGCCCTGGCGATTGTACTGATCGCGGTGGCAATCTTAGCCTGCTGGCTTAATCCAAGCCCTAGTTCACGTGCCACCCTTTCCCTGAATCTGGGGGTCTTTGGGAGTTCCCGTGAAAGCCCCTACATCTAGTGGTTCCTCGGTTGTTTGTGCACGAACTGCTACTACTGGTGATCACCTTCACGGCAACTCCCAAAGACCCGAATCTGGTTGATCCCCAAAGCGCGATGCCTGCCACGCCCACAAGCAGGGCAACCAAAAGGCCAAAGGCTAAGGTGAGCTGGAGTCGTAGACCAAATCGGGTGGTTCGTTGCGGTGCTAGAGTGTTCGTGGTCACTGATTTCTCCTATAGCGATGATTGGGGTTGGCTTATTCACGAGTATGCCAGATAACTAAGTTATGTCGTAAGCTGCCGAAATGCATTATGAGCGCTTTACGCAATAACATCACCTGTGATGGACACTGAGACAGGATACTATCAGTTCCAGGTGTTAGGATGATCGATTCATTCTCGGCTTGAACACGAGTTAGTATCAATCCTTAACGGAAAATTCACTAATGCCTTAATGAAACTACTTTTAGCGCAATATGGTATTATCAGCACGCCTATCAGAATACTCTAACCCTATCCATGAATAGACAATCGCCTCCTAACATCATAGCGCTCATTGGACTAAGCGGTACCGGGAAATCAAGCGTTGGCCGTGAGCTCGCTGCACGCCTCGGTTGGGAGCTTGCCGATATCGACGTACTGATCGAGCAAGCAGCTGGCTGCCAGATCCCACAGATCTTTGCTGAGCAGGGCGAGGAAGGATTCCGTGAACTGGAAAGCATGGTTCTGCGCCAAGCACTCGCACAACCATCGCGGATCGTTGCAACTGGTGGAGGGGCAATCCTACGTCCGGAGAATCGTGTACTCTTGCGCCAGCATGCCTTTGTTATTTGGCTTGATGCCCCTACCCCAACCCTTGTAGATCGGTTGCGGACGCATGATGAGCAGCGCCCACTCTTAACAACCGGTGATCCAGCTGCCCGCCTAGAAGCGCTGCGCACGATCCGCGCACCGCTCTATGCGGAAACCGCAGATCTCATGCTTTCCACAGCTGGTTTCAGCCTTATGCAAATCGTGACCTCCATCCTCGACGCAAGCCATATGTAACATTCCACTGCTGATCTGCGTATCTCTCCTGTTGTGAACAACAACATTGATTTCACACATGGAGGAAACCAGTACTATGCGAAGATTCGCTTTGATGTTATCGCTCGCCTTGCTCCTGAGCGCCTGTGGCGGTATTGCAAGCACACCAACCGCAACGCCAGTACCAACCGCAACGCCCGAGCCGACCAAAGCCCCAATTATTGATGTAGATGCAAAGGCTGCGATCACAGCGGCCTTTACAAAGGTAAAGAGTGCCACTGCGTATCGCATTGAAATTAGCTTCAAAGCAAAGGGAAACCTTGGTGATAATGCCCCAACTGGTGTCAACCCAGATGAAGAAGTTGAGTTGATTGGCATGAAGGGTGCCGTGAATGGGAAAGATAGCGAGATCCGCCTTCAGGGGGTGTTTTCAGCATTCCTGGGCGCAGATCCAGCCAAAGGCGTAGAATTCATAACGGTAGATGGCAAAAACTATGTGAAGGGTCCAATCCCGCTTATGAATGCACCTGAGGATAAGTGGTATATCATCCCAGCGGGTCAGTCATCACCAGCAGCTGGTTTCTCCTCCCAGACACTGCTTGGTTCAGTTGAGAATGATAAACTCGATTTGAGCGGATTTAAGGTCGATGGAAGTGAAACACTCGATGGCAAGGCCTGCGCGATCTATAGCGGCGATAAGGCCGCGATCGAAAAAGCCTTCAAGGATGGATCTACTGGTGGATTACCAACCGGAGCATTCAAGGAATTCACCAATGCCGAGATGCGCTTATGGATCTGCGAAGATGGCTACTTCCGCAAGCTCAAACTCGAAATGGAAGGTATTCCTGAAGGGCAGACGGAAAAAGCAACAATCAAGATCGATTTCCGCCTCTCGGATTTTGATGGCGATGTCAAGATTGAAGCACCAGCCAACGCCGAAGAGATTAAGCCACCAACAAAGTAAGAGCCAATACACCTAGTAATACTGTTCAATCAAGGCCCACGCACAATCCAAGAGCTTTATAACGCAAAGACGCAAAGACGCAAAGATCCAAAAGAACAAGCTAATAAGATCTTCGCGTCTTTGCGCACCCAAAGGGTACCCGCGTCTTTGCGTTTCCGTCCTTGCATTCCCCTTCCCTTAACCACAACACAATCCCTAGAACGCGGTACAATAGCAGCATTCAAGTGATAGCAAAAGGTGCGTGATGACAACCACCCACACCGCTGCACGATTTGCCGATCTGCTGCGCCAAGACATTCAACCGCTTCGTGTCCGTGCCGATATCCGAAACACTTGGTTGCGCGAGCGACTCCAGAACCTGATTCCTGAGCTCATGGCTCGTGAGGGGTTCGACATGTGGCTTGTGATCGCACGCGAGTATAACGAAGACCCAGTGATTATGTCGCTGCTGCCTGAGCCTTCTATGGCAGCCCGCCGCCGCACGATTTTGGTCTTCACCCGCCGTGCCGATGGCAGCGTAGAACGCCTGAGTATTGATCGCTATGGTTTTGGTGAATTCTACCAAAAGGCCTGGGATCCCGA
The DNA here is from genome assembly GCA_031362265.1 of Roseiflexaceae bacterium. GTDB lineage: Bacteria > Chloroflexota > Chloroflexia > Chloroflexales > Roseiflexaceae > JANLSE01. The sequence continues at coordinate 10,172 of JANLSE010000204.1, read as the reverse complement.
AACAGGTGAGGAACAATATGCCTGCCTGGCACGCGTTGTTCTCGAGCGCGACCCGCAGCGGATCGGGATCAATATTTCGCCAACCTTTGCCTTTGGCGATGGCCTGACGCACCAGGAACATGGGCGCCTTGTATCCGCGCTCGACCCAGCACTCGTTGCCCGCCTCCACAACGCCGAGCGCTTGTGTGTTGGCTGGCTCGAACGACGAATCCCCTCCGAATTGGCAGCTTACCCTGCCTTCGTGGCGCTTGGCCACCGCATGATCGCAGAGGCCTTCTCACGCAATGTGATTGAGCCAGGAACGACCACAACCGATGATGTGGTCTGGTGGTTCCGCCAGACGATGCTCGACATGGGCGTGCAGGCATGGTTCCAGCCATCGGTTAGTATCCAAGCCTATGGGCAATCGTTTGATCAGAAGGAGGGCGCGCGTACACTAATCTTACCTGGCGATCTGCTCCATTGCGATGTTGGCTTCTACTATTTGGGCCTCGCCACCGATCAGCAACAGCATGCGTATGTCCTCCAACCCGGCGAACACGATGCGCCTGGTGGTTTGAAGATCGCACTCGCCAATGGTAATCGGCTACAGGATATTCTGATCAACACAATCACTCCCGGCAAGACCGGAAATCAAGTGCTGCGTGAAACGCTTACAGAAGCACGAAGTGTTGGGTTAGAGCCAAGTATTTATACTCATCCGCTTGGTTACCATGGCCATGCCGCTGGCCCAACAATCGGCCTGTGGGATCGCCAAGATGGGGTTCCTGGTGCTGGCGATTATGAGATCTTCGACTCAACCTGCTATTCAATCGAGCTGAATGCGCTCACACCCATGCCAGAATGGAGCGGCCAAAAGGTGCGTATGGCACTCGAAGAAGATGCTGTGCTTGTGAATGGTGAGGTCGAATGGCTGAGTGGGCGGCAGACACGACTACACCTGATCTAGAAACAAGCGCAAAGCGCAAAGCGCAGAACGCAAAGCGATGGAACGTTGGAACGTTGGAGCGCAAGAACGCAAGAACGCAAAGGCGCAAAGGCGCAAAGACGCAAGATTATAAAGGAACAATTCTCCGTGTCTCCCTATCTCTGTGCCTCTGTGGTGAGAAATCGGAACGCCGGGTACCCTTTGGGTGACGCAAGAGCAGGTGAGCTTGACCTTGTCACCTTGTCACCTTGTCTCCCTGTCTAAGATCGGCGCTATCGAGGTATGCCATGCCACGCTTCCCTGGTCTGACCGAAGGTCTTATTCGCAGCAATGCTGCAGCCGAGGCATTTGCGCGTGGACAGAGCTATGCCCAGAATGGCGCAGTCCATGGTTTGGTACAGCGTGGCATGCTCCTGGAGGCGCGAGTCCATGGCAGCCAATACGAACCTTATCGCGTTGAGATTGAATTTGATCAGGGTGGTATTGCTTATACTCACTGCACCTGCCCATATTCATATGGTGGTTGGTGTAAGCATGTTGTAGCGGTTCTGCTCACATGCCTCAACCCTACGTTGCATATCGAGGAGCGCCCACTGCTGGAAGAACAATTAGCCAGCCTCGCGCGCGATGAGTTGCAGGCAATACTCCTAACCCTTGCAGAGGAGCGGGCCGAAAACCTTGAGGCGATTGAGCGTCAGATCATTCTGCGCCAGCCCCAAAAGACGGCAGCACAGCCCCAAACACAACCTACCATCAAGCGCACTCCAATCGATCCCCAGCCGATCCGCCGCCAGGTTCATAGCATTCTCAACCCACGCTACGATAACTATGGCTATGCTGGAAATGCCATTAATGAGCTTGGCACTATTCTCACCCACATTGAGGGGTTCATTATTGGTGGCGATAGCGAGAATGCGCTGCGACTGCTGGAGGCATTCACTGCGGAATACTGCGCCAGCTTCTACCAGATCGATGATTCTGATGGTGAGCTAGGTGGCTTCGTCGATGATATCGGCACTGCCTGGGCGGAAGCACTGTTGACGGCCGACCTTAGCCGTGCTGAGCGTAAGGAATGGCTGGCCAAGCTCCGCGAATGGCGCGCTGCCGCCGATGATTATGGTGCCGGCGATGGCTTTGCAATCGCTGAACAGGCCGCATCAGAAGGCTGGGACGACCCGGACATCCAGATGCTACTTGCTGGCCAGATTGCTGAGCCAATTGCTTCGGCTGAGACATATGCTGATGAGGGGGAGGAAGAAGATCAAGAATATGAAGATGAGGACGATCAAGAAGAGGAGGACGAAGACTGGTCGCAGCGCCCAGTAGGTAGCAGAAGCCCATCATTCATATCAGATTTGAATTCTATTCGCCTGACTGTGTTAGAGCGCCAGGGCCGTTTTGATGAATATCTGAACTTTGCGCGTGCTACTGACCAGACACTTGCGTATGCACGTATGCTTGTGCGCCAGGGCCAAATCCTTGAGGCCACCGATGTGGGCCTTACTGAGCTAACCAGTGCGCCCGATGCGCTCCTACTGGCAGTGACATTGCGCGAGAATAGTGCAATCAACGCCGCTATCCATGTCGCTGAGCATGGCCTGGATCTGGGCAACGACCACAGCAAACTAGCGGCGTGGTTGTTGGATGTTGCCGAAGGCCACGGTCAACTCGCACTAGCATTACGTGCCGCCGAAGTAGCCGTAATGGAAGGCCCATCGCTGGCACTCTATCAACGCACACAGAATCTGGCTGGCGATGCATGGCCCGCGTTGCGCGAGCGCCTCCTGACATCACTGCGAGTTGCTGGGAACCAGTATATGCGCATCGATGGCGCGATCGAGATTCTGCTGGCAGAGGAGCAATGGGACGATGCGATTGGGCTTGTCCGAACAGATTATGGTGGTACACGCACCCTGCTCGTCATGAACGCAGTGCGCCATGTCCGGCCCGATTGGGTGATAGCGACTGCGCGGCAACATGCCGATGCAATTATCGCCTCAGGCAAGGCCCAACGCTATGATACCGCAATCACATGGCTTGCCCAGGCCCGCGATACCTACCGAAGAACTGGTCGTACCGACGAATGGCAACACTACCTCTCAGAAATCCGCCAGCAGCATGGGCGGAAGTATAAGTTGATGGGTTTGATGGAGGGGTTGTAGGAGCGCAGCGCGCAGAGCGCAAATCAATGAAGCATTGGAATGGTTCTTGGCAGGCGAACACAAGGTTCGCCCGTACGATGGTTCTTGCTCACACCCTCAGCACTGCCGCCTGACAGAAGAACCCAACCAATTCTGGAAAGCGTGCATAATCGATCTGGGTCAGATCACCTGCATGTAAACCTGGCATTGGCATAAGCCGGGCTACCAACGGCTTGCGGAGCGCGCCAGCAAGCGCAGCTACCTCTTGCAAAACCCCAAACAACTGTGGCGCGGTTGTATCGCCGGGAAGCGGGATCGTGTCCAGGCCAGTGCCCCACACGGCACTAAATGCCAGCAAATCACGCAGGGTGTAGCGCCCTTCGATTGCGCGCTGCGCCAGCACGGCATCCTCAAGGACTGGTAACATCACACCACTAAAGCCGATCAGATGTACCTTCGCAGCCCGAATCGCATCGGTCAGACTCCGCACGGCTGCAAGGGTACCCCATTCGCCAAATGGCACTCCACTCAGGTGCTCAATGGCCGCTCCAATACTACTGGCTGGATTCGGCTGTGGTGCTAACGACCAATCGCACCCGGTGATAAAAATCCCATGCTCTTGCTCGATCCCTTCGAGTGCCTTGCGAATCCGCAGATCATGTTCCTCGATCAATCCGGTAAGCCGACTAAGTGGCGCTGCCAAATGACGTTGCTGAGCGACAAATCCGACACCATCGCTTTGTGTTTCTGCTGCTTGTTTGGCAACTGATTCCTGCAGCGCCTGTACTGCCAGTGATGCCGCCTCCGGCCCAATTGCAAGCCACGGCCCGCCACCATCGTGATGTGATGCTGGAAAGAAGGGATATCCAGGTGCCATACAGGCCACAGTGGCAAAGCGCATGTTGCCAAAGCCGCCAGATGTGAGCGCGGCAATCTGCGGTATCGCTATTGCAGCCGCCTGCATCATCTCATGGTCGACATGCCCATTACGCCCGGCGATGCGCACATTGGCAGAAACGATTTCGGTAGCTGCGAGCGCCTCGGGAAGATATGGCATTCGCTCAGAATCGACACGCCCAATTGAGACAAAATCAAACCCATAATCCAATGCAAGTTGTTCTGCACCACGCGCAATCGTCGGGAAATCTGCGCAGCGATTCGACCCAATGAGCGCTAATGAGAGCCGAACCGTCTGAATTGTATAGCCAATCGCTAGAAGACGTTCTCGAGCTGCATGTGCCGCTTTTGCAACAAGCGGCACATCTTCTTCGCGTGCGCCAACCGTGATAGTACGAATATTCATTAGAGTTGTTTCACGCCTACTTTAGCAATAATTAGCTTCATCTAGAGGTACAGAAGCTCTGTTCTTACCTCTCCTACAGTTTACCATGGCGCCCGTACCATCATGCGCACCTGAGTGCAGAGCCGCCCGAAACGATTAAAACTACACAATAAGAAACCACGCAACAATCGCGTTCAACGCCAGGATTGCTGTGTGGTTAATATTTTCAGGAACGAGGTTACGTTAAGAGCCGATCATGCTTCCTAACCAGCGTAATAGCCATAAACCTACCAATCCGGCGATGATCGTAACTACCACATTACCACTACGCCAGGCTACTAGCGCACCAATCACTCCTGCGCCGACACTAGGGCCAACCACAAGCTGCGGACCAACTGAGCCAGCTTGTACAAAGAGCGTTGGTATGACCAATGCCGTAAAAACAGCTACTGGCACTTGTGCAAGCCAGCGCTGTACCCAGATAGGCGCCTGGCCCCCAAGTACAAATACCCCCACAGCACGCGTCAGAAATGTCACGAGTGCCATGCCAATAATTGCTAACCAAATCTGCATATGAATATTCCTTTTGGAACGTTGGAGCGATGGAACGTTGGAACGCAAGAGCGCAGAACGCAAGAGCGCAAGCACGTTGGAGCATTGGAACGTTGGAGCATCACCTTGTCTCCTTGTCTCCTTGTCTCTTTGTCTCGGTATCAACCCGGTTCCGTTACCTTATCCACTGAAATCTCTACAACCTTGCGTCGCTGGAATGTTGTCTCCCATAGCGCGCCGATCCCGCTTGCCACTATCCCAGCTAACAAGATATACCATTTACTGGGCAAGACTAATGCTCCAGCAAGCGCAAGTATGGCTGCCAGTAATGCAACCCCAGCATTGACACGGGTTTTTAGTAGGGCTGCCAGAAGCCCAATAAAGGTAAGTGGAAATACGAGATCGAGTCCGTAGGCAACCGGATCAGGGATCAGTGCGCCAAGCACTATGCCAAGAATTGTACTTGTTTGCCACACGCTATACATGCTCATATTGGCACCCACCTGATAGGCTGGTGTACCATCGCCAGCAAGAAAACGCTGAATCCCCACCGCGTAAGTCTCATCGGTTAGCTGGAATGCGATCAGCGCGCGTAACCAGGCCGGCGCACCGCGCAGATGTGGCGCAACCGAAGCGCCCATTAATAGATGCCGTGCGTTCACAATCAGCGTTGTAATCACAATTGCAAGCGGCGCGGTGCCTGCCGCAAATAACCCAGCCGCTGTAAATTGCGCCGCACCTGCAAAGACAATGAGCGACATCGCTAATGTCTGTTCCGGGCTAAGCCCTGCAGCAATGGCACTGACCGCATAGATCGCGCCAAATGGTGCCGCACCAACCCAGAGCGGGATAACTGCCAAATATCCCCTCCGAAACTCACGCCAGTTAGTTGATGTTTGCCGCATTGACCCCCCCATGTCACTCCCTATCTGCCACCCTCTCACCACCATCCGCGATCTGTTCACAATCGTCAAGCGACAATTGGCCTGCATGAAGAATGACAATGTTAGAGAAATGTGTACATAGGGGAATCAATAAGCGCGGTATCAGCACTGATACCGCGCCCATTTCAAGAGACTCGCTCCGCTCAATCGCCAAAATTTGTACTAATTAAGGTAGAAATGTCGGCAATGGCAAGATCTGCATCTTCACCTATCGCCCGCAGCCGCACTTCATCTCCCTCACGCACGCTCAGCCGCAGCAGATTAATCGGACTAATCAGTAGTTCACCATACTCTGGGCGATTCAGATTCTGAATAGTGATTGTACTCTGGTATTGGCGTGTCCGTCGGTAGAGGAGCGCCGCTGGGCGGGCATGCAACCCATGGTGATGGTGGATGGTGACGGTTGTTTCTGCCATGCTTGTCCTCAATGGAGCTTATGCATTGTATACGCCTGAAGTGCCGCAGCAGCAACTTCTTCTAATGTAGCGCCTACCGATGCTTCAATCGCCGCCAAATACGCACCCTCAACCAATGGCGCATCACTGATCTGGGCACGAATATTCCCAATTTCGTCGAGCGCCATCTCTGCGCTTAGGATCGCCCCTTTGAGATCTGCCAATATCAACACTCCTGCTGGCGTTGCAATTCGCCGCAGGGCGCTAACAACCTGTTCGATACTTGTCCCAAGCCCACCATCGAGGTCGCCACCAACTGCAGCGATGACAACCCGCCCACCACTCACCTGCTCGACTAGCTCACGCACACCCTCGGCGAGTTGCGCGCTATGTGCGACGATGAGTATACTGACCATGTAGTATCCCTTGATAAGCAATGAAGCGGGGTGCCCTCTGGGCCAAGCGGGGTGCCCTCTGGGCCAAGCAATGAAGCAAGTTAACCGGGCTAATTGAATGCTATGGCTTTACAACTAGGCTTGCTCCGAGGCTCCGATGCTCCGATGCTTCAACGTTTTATTGCTCACTCGACCCAATCAAATGTACGTGTAACGGCTTTCTTCCAACCGGCAAAGAGCTTGGCACGTACATCAGGCTGCATATTGGGCGACCATGTGCCACCAATACCCCAGTTTTGGCGCAATTCATCGAGGCCGGCCCAAAACTCAACCGCTAAGCCAGCCGCATATGCTGCTCCAAGTGCTGTTGTTTCCGCAACAACTGGCCGTACAATCGGAACACCCAGAATATCGGATTGGAACTGCATAAGCAGTTGGTTATGTACCATGCCACCATCAACTTTAAGGGTGGTTAGCTTCACGCCCGAATCTTGTTCCATCGCATCGAGCACTTCGCGCGTCTGATAGGCGGTTGCTTCAAGCGCAGCACGCGCAATATGCCCTCGATTCACATAGCGCGTCATACCAACAATAACACCACGCGCATCGGAGCGCCAATAGGGTGCGAATAAGCCAGAGAATGCCGGGACAATATAGATCCCACCATTATCTTCAACACTCTGGGCAAGTGCTTCTATATCGCTGGATTGCGCAATCAAGCCAAGGTTATCACGCAGCCATTGTATAAGCGCGCCTGCAATTGCTATCGAGCCTTCTAGCGCATAGATAGCGGGTGCATTACCAAGCTTGTAGCCAAGTGTTGTGAGCAGCCCATGCTGCGATGGCACAATCCGCTCGCCGGTATTAAGCAGCATAAAACAACCGGTACCATAGGTATTCTTTGCTTCACCAACGTTATAGCACGTTTGGCCCATGAGCGCAGCATGCTGATCGCCTAAAATCCCGGCAACTGGCACACCACCAAGCGCGCCAACTGCGCGACCATAGATTTCACTACTGGATCGTATCATTGGCAACATAGCGCGTGGGATTTCCATCGCATCCAGGATACCAGCATCCCAATCGAGTGTCGCTAAATTCATGAGCATGGTGCGGCTGGCATTCGTTACATCGGTTACATGGACGCCACCATTTGGGCCACCAGTGAGCCACCATGTCAAGAAGCTATCGATTGTGCCGAAGAGTGCATCGCCACGTTCGGCGTCGGCGCGTAGGCCTGGCACATGCTCGAGAAGCCAGCGGATTTTCGGCCCACTGAAATAGGTCGCAAGCGGCAAACCTGTCTCGGCGCGGAAGCGATTCTGGCCAATTTCGCCGCCCAATTCGACACAGATTTGATCGGTGCGTGTATCCTGCCAGACAATCGCATTATGGTAAGCGCGGCCAGTAGCCCGTTCCCAAACAACTGCTGTCTCACGTTGATTCGTAATACCAACAGCTGCAATATCGGTTGTTGCGATCCCACCTTTACGGAGTGCTCCACCAACAACTTGCTGAACACGCGCCCAGATCTCATTTGGATCGTGTTCCACCCAGCCAGGGCGGGGGTAGATCTGTTCGTGTTCTTTTTGATCAAAACAGATCACCCGGCCATTTTTATCGAATATAATACAGCGACTGCTGGTGGTGCCTTGATCAATTGCGGCAACATAACGCGACATTTAGGCCTCTACTCGTTCAACCAATGCTTCCTGTAGCGCCAACACAAGATAGTATGAAGATGTCGCACCTGGATCTTGGTGCCCAATACTACGCTCACCCAGATATGAGGCACGCCCTTTGGTTGCCTGCATGGGGATGGTGGAACGCATTCCTTGTTCTGCAGCAATGATCGCACGGCCAAGGGCCAGCGAGAATGCCATATCTTCGGATAACCCTGCTTGAAGGATGGCAACGAATGGTGCCAGGGTATCAATCATGGTCTTCTCACCAGGCATTGCACGCCCACGCGCCATAATACCTTCGACCCCAGCTGCCAGCGCTTGGGCTAATTCGCTCGGCGAGGCCACCATTTTACCAGCTAATACATTGCCTGCGCGAATAAAGAATGTTCCATACAGTGGGCCAGAAGAGCCGCCAACGGTGGAAACAAGCGTCGTACCAGCAGTTTTGAGCAGTGTCCCAAGATCTTGTTCTGGTAGTTGATCCTGAGCTGCCAGCAATTTCGCCAGCACTGCCGAAAAACCGCGATCAAGATTAGCACCGTGGTCGGCATCACCAATCGGCGAGTCGAGCAGGATCAATTCCTCTCGCTGTTCTGCAATTCGCGCAGCAGCCCGTTCAAGAAAACGCAGCAGATTGTTGGATGTTATTTGATTCATTATTGAAGCATTGAGAAAGCAAACGCTACTCACGGCTATGTTGCCTTCATCTCCCCCAGCGTAGGGCTGGCGTCTGCACCGGCGCATCCCATAACTGCGTCATTTGATCATCGAGGCGCAACAATGTAAATGAGCAACCGGCCATCTCAAGTGCGGTGATATAGTTACCGATCAGGTTACGTGCGATTGTTATTCCCTGCCCCTGCAGAATTCGTTCCAGCTCAGCATACATAATATACAGCTCGATCAGCGGAGTACCGCCCATCCCATTCACAAAGGCCAGCACTTGATCACCAGCCTGAAATGGCAAATCGGCAAGAATCGGTTCTGCTAATAGCTCAGCAATCGTTGCGGCGGGCTGAAGTGCCTCACGGCGTCTGCCCGGTTCACCATGAATACCAATACCGATTTCGATTTCCTGATCGCCCAGATCAAACGTTGGCCGACCGGCCTGTGGTGTGGCGCACGAACTAAGCGCAACGCCCATGGAACGACCATTCGCATTCACCCGTTCCGCAATTTCGCGGCAGGTTTCAAGATCAGCACCTGATTCTGCTGCTGCGCCAACAATTTTCTCAAGCAGAACGGTAAGCCCAACGCCACGCCGACCAGCCGTGTAGAGGCTATCCCGTACTGCAACATCATCATTAATCACAACCGTAGCAACCGTATAGCCTTCCGCCTCGGCTAGTTCTGCTGCCAACTCAAAATTCATCACATCGCCGGTATAATTCTTGACAATATACAGGGCACCAGCATCCGAAGCGACCGCACACGTCGCTGCCAGCATTTGATCTGGCACTGGCGAGGTGAAAATCGCGCCAGGACAGGCAGCATCGAGCATACCATAGCCAACAAAGCCAGCATGAAGCGGCTCATGGCCACTGCCACCACCAGAGATCAACGCAACCTTGCCCTGAACTGGTGATTGCGCCCGAGCGACAAAAGCAGGGTCGTGCTGTACGCGCAGATCCGCATGCGCCGCTGCGAATCCTATAAGTGCGTCTTGAACGACCATACTAGGATGATTGATCAGTTTCTTCATGCCTAATACCTGTCTATCCAGCGATTGCCACTAGTAGGCAACCATGGTGATTCTGAAGTATACTTTCTCCCAGTCTAGCGACGTATGCCGGGAGGATATCATGCGCAAAATCTACCACGTCACCTTGACGGACGACGAACGCGCCCAG
>JANLSE010000203.1:0-8438 GCA_031362265.1 Roseiflexaceae bacterium | reverse complement strand
CACCGCCACCACCGGCACAGGCGCGGCGGGGACATGAGCCACGACCACCGCCGGCAGACGGACTGTGAAGATGGAGCCTTTGCCGTACTCACTCGAAACGGAGATGTCCCCGCCCATCTGTTGACAGATGCGGCGGCTAATCACCAGGCCGAGACCGGTACCGCCGTACTTGCGCGTCGTCGAGGAATCCGCCTGGCTGAATTCCTTGAACAACCTGCCTAGTTGCTCGGGGGTCAGGCCGATGCCGCTATCGGTGACGACGAAGCTGATCTCGTCGCCGCCGGGTCGAGGTGTACGCCGGACGTCGAGCGAGACGATGCCGCGTTCCGTGAACTTGCAGGCGTTGGACAGCAGGTTGAAGAGCACCTGCCTGGTGCGCGTCAAGTCGGCGTGCATCATCCCGATTGCGTCGGGGCAGGTGACGGTCAGCGTGTTGGCGTTCTTCTCGACGAGCGGCTGGATGGTGCTGGCAATCTCGCCGACCATGGCAGGCACGCTGAAGTGTTCCAGCAGCAGCTCGATCTTGCCGGCTTCAATCTTCGAGAGATCGAGAATATCATTAATAACCCCAAGCAAATGTTGGCCAGCGGTTCGGATCTTGCGCAAATCGCTAGCGACATGTTCAATTCCAGCCTCTTCTACATCCTCAATGAGCATATCGCTATAGCCAATAATGGCGTTGAGAGGGGTTCGCAACTCGTGACTCATATTCGAGAGGAAGCTGCTCTTCGCTTGGTTGGCCTGCTGTGCCTGATCACGGGCTGCCTCAAGTTGCAAATTGCTCTCGCGAAGCTCACGGGTGCGTTCGGCCACCCTTTGTTCTAATTGGCTACGCGAATCATCAAGCTCGGCATACAACTTTGCATTCGCGATTGCTGTAGCTGCTTGGCCAGCGAGCAAGCCCAATACTTCGAGCCGCGCTGGCGTAAAGGCATCTTGGGCGAGATTGTTCTCTAGGTACAGCACACCAGTGAGAGTGCCTTGGTTGAGGAGCGGCATTGCAATTAACGAAGCCGGCCGTTTGACAGCAACATAGGGATCGTGAGCAAAGCGCGAGTCGCGGGCTGCCTCGGCAAGAACGACATTGCGCCGAGTACGCGCAACATAATTGATGACTGCGACAGGCAGATGTACACTTTGTTCCAATGGGTATCCATTCGTCAGGTGTACATTTGGCGGGTCGATTTGCGCTTCGGCCTCTACAATAAGATGATCGGCTGTTCCAAGGATCAGTGCGCCACGTTGTGCACCGGCGTTTTCGATCAGAACCTGTAGGAGGCGCTCGATCAGGTGCTCAAGGCGGATCTCGCCAGCAATTGCCTGCGCTGCACGCATAACAGTTGCTAAATCGAGTGTACGTGCTGCATCGATTGTGCGGGTCATAATCGAAATCTCAGCAGTATGGCGCGAGTCGTTATTATTAGTAGGTGCGCTTGGCAACAGATCAGGGAATGCGTGATCGATTTCTATGACTTTTGTGTGGGCACCCCAGCGGAGATACGCTGCACGTGCATCGCGCAGATATGCGCGTGCAACACTTGACATCTGGCGTTGAGTATAATAGCGTGCCGCCAATTCGCATGCGATAGCCTCATCATTGGCGAACTCGGCCTTCCGTGCCGCATGGATCGCTTCGTCGTACAACTCGCGCGCCTGCGCATGTTGCCCTTTGGCACGGGCATATTCGGCTTGTACCAGGCAATATTTCTGTTGGTAGTTGTTTGGCGAGCCAGCGGCCCAGCGTTTGAGTTCAATTAAGCCTGCCTTGATACGCTGCTCACGCTCATCGGTGAGGCCAAGTGTAATATCGGTGAGTGCGCCATAATAGATACTCAGTGGCTCGAAGACGGAGAACACCAATGCAGGGCGCAGGAGTAGTGATTTGGCGGCGTGCTGCTGAGCCTGTTCATATTCGCCTGCTACAAAACAAAGCATGAGCTTGATGGTATGGTAAACTCCAAGCGATGTGAAGTCGCTGATTGCCTGAAAGCGCTGGAGTGCCGAATCTTCGGCGAAGCCAGGTGCCTCAATACGGTATGGCTCGCCGGTACGGCCAAGGAGCGCCAACATAGTGCCGCGGATCATTTCATTTAGCGCAAATGGCCGTTCACGGCGGATGGCGCGCAATCCGGCGCTATAGGCGTCGGCCTCCTGCTCACTCTCAATGAGCGGATGTCCAGCTACTAAGCGATGGTAGCTATGTGCGTATGCACAGATTCCACCAAATTCAAAATCGCCAGTCTCTAGCCCGATACGATAGCCTTCACGCAATGGTTCAAGTGCTGCTTGAATAGGTACACGCCAATGGCGAATGAACCCATACACATTCAGAAAGACACGTGCAGTTTGTGGTCGGGCATCCAAGCGGTGGAGCAGTTCCAATGCCAAATCGCCCAACTGAAAGCAGAGCTCGAAACGGGCTAAGTTAGAAAGCTGTGCCAGCATTGTGGCAAGTGATGTATATACATACGGTGCAGTGGGTGGGTTACCATGATCAAGGATCAGATTCATTTCGATACAGGTGATGATTGGATGTAGCGCAGGCTGGGTATTATAGACAGCAGCCGTAATCGCTGCCAGGATGCGCAGGGCAGTAAGCGTGCTTGGGTCGGTCATTCGTGGAAGCGTGGCAAGTACGGCAAGCCCTTCTGCCTGTGAGAGGGCGACCGCTTCCAATCGCTTGAACAATTGTGTGTAACGACGTTTGGTGAGTGGGATTGAGGGTGTTCTTGGGATGCGAATACCAAGAAATTGAAGTAGGTGTAGCGCCATCTGAACCGCATCGCGTGAACGGTTCTGTGCAATATAGGCGGCGATACGCACCTCGCCCGACTGCACCTTATCGAGGGCTGTCTGTGAGCGGGCGATTGCTTTTTCAGCCAGACGCTCCATCAATTCATAATTCCCACTGAGCGAAGCTGCCTGGCTTGCGGCCTGATGCAATGCCAGAGTGAGTGTATAGCGATCTGTCCAACTATTCATGCCAAGTAGGCTAAGCCCAGTACGAAAATAGCTTAGCGCAGGGCCATAGGCGGTTGAGATCATGGCCCGTTGGCCTGCACGCAGGTTCAATGCGGCCAATGCTGCTTGCTCATCAGGCTCTTCGAGTAGGCCTGCGCCTGCATTTAGTTGCCCTACAATATCGAATATCTGATCATCAAGCGCTGGCGATTCGGGTGCGATATGGAGCAGGGCCTCGTGTGGGTTGGCAAACGGCTGATCCACAACCCGGCTGAGAAGGAGCAGCCCAATATCCAGATGAACCGCTTGGCGCTGTTCTTCAGGAATGAGAGTATATGCAGCCTGTTGGACACGATCATGCAAAAATTGATAGCGAACATGGTCATGAAACGCGGCGATATCGAATGGGAGTGCTGTCGTGGTGGTTGTATCAGATGGTGATGGTGCAATCAATTCAACAAGCTTATAATCCTCGCCAATTGGAAGGACGAGACCCTGGGTGATGACTGGCCAGAGGCATGCTGCGGTTTGTTCTGGTGTCTGGTGATCGAAGATCGCGAGTGTGGCAAGATCGAAGCGATTACCAATACATGCGGCGAGTTTAAGCACAGCTTGTGCAGAAGGCTGTAACCGACGAATCTTTTCGGTCATCAGTTCAATCATATTGTCGGTCATTGCACGCTGCTCAATTTGGGCCATATCCCAGCGCCAACCGCCGCTGATTGCGTCGAAGACCAAGAGTTGCTCATCGTAGAGTGTTGTTAGGAACTGGTTGAGGAAGAACGGGTTACCGCCCGTCTTCGCTAGCAGCATTGTTGCCAGTTCATGTGCTTGATATTCCTTACAATGGAGCGTATCGCACACTAGGGCAGTGATACTAGCTACATTAAGCCCATACAGGTCGGTTCTTCGGATCGTGGCCCCTGCCTGATAGAGCTGTGTAAGTGTAAGTGTTAGTGGATGGGCCGCATCGACCTCGTGATTACGGTAGGCACCAATCACAAATAGATGTTGCGAAGATGAGGAACTGATCAGAAGCTCAATGAGGCTAAGGGAGGCCAAATCGGCCCATTGGAGATCATCGAGAAAAATAACCAGTGGATGTTCTGGGCGGGCAAAGGCACCAATAAACTGGCGGAAGACGCGGCCAAAACGATTCTGTGCCTGGGTTGGTGGTAACTCAGCAACAGGTGGTTGTGGGCCTATGATCAGCTCGATCTCGGGAATAACATCAATGAGTACTTGGCCGTTGCCTTCTAGAACAGCATGCAGCCGCTCGCGCCATAGGATGATGCGGTCGCTTCGTTCGGCCAATACCTGGCGCACTAATTCCTGAAATGCTTGGATGAGCGATGCATATGGGATATCACGCCGCAATTGATCGAACTTGCCACTAATAAAATACCCGCGAAGTTCGACCAGCACTTTATGAATTTCGTTTACCAGCGCCGATTTCCCAATGCCTGAGGAACCAGCGACGAGAAATAATTCGGGCTTGCCAAGGTTGACACGCTCAAATGCTTCGAGTAATTCGGCGACTTGTGCATCGCGCCCGTATAGCTTCTGTGCTAATTGGAGCCGAATTGGTGGATCATATTGGCCAATTGGAAAGGGTGCAATAGCACCAGAATCACGCAGCATTGTCTGGCACAATTCCAAATCATGGCGTAACCCAGCAGTGCTTTGGTAGCGATCCTCGGCCACTTTCGCCAGTAGTTTGAGAATGATTGCAGAAATCACCTCGGGAATGTCTGGCTGAAGCTGTTTGGGCGGTATTGGTGCGCGCGCAATATGGCTATGCACCCAACTCACTGGGTCGTGGGCATCAAAAGGTAACCGCCCGGTGAGGAGTTCGTAGAGTGTTACACCAAGGGAGTATAAGTCGCTGCGATGGTCGACCGAGCGATTCATCCGCCCGGTTTGCTCGGGCGAGAGATAGGCGAGTGTGCCTTCCAACACCTCTGGTTGAATCAGGCCAGGGCTTTCGCGGGTAAGGCGTGTGGCAATACCAAAATCGGTGATCTTCACCTGGCTTGTGTATGGATTATAGATAATATTCTGTGGTTTGATATCCTTGTGAATAATTGCAGCTGCATGAATGGCCCCGAGTGCATCGGCTAGGGCAGTCGCGATCATTAACCATTGTGGAAGATCGATTTGCTGGCCGGCTTGTTGTAGCGCTAGCGATTCGCCACCGAAATCTTCCAAAATGAGCGCCGGACGATCATGTGGGTATTCAAGAGCATACGCTCGAACCGCCCCAGGAAGATCTAAGCTGCGGCAAATAGCATATTCATGGCGCAGTTCGGCAACCTCTGATGCGGTAATGCAATCGTCGCGGAGTATCTTGATGATAACCGGTGTAGCATCACTAACGCGCGTACCACGGTAGACAACCGTTGTGTGCCCAGTATGTAGTTCTTGTGTGAGATGATAGCCTGGTAGATGAGGTGGCATATGGTTCTCTGAAACATTGAATCAGTGGAGCACTAGAACTCGGCGCGCTTTGGATGCATATTCCTGGTTAGGTTGCTCCATTTTCCCGTTCCATCATTGTTGGGTCTTGTTCGCTATTCAATTGTAACCGATACTCGATGCCAGGCATTATTCATATAGCCCTTGAAGTTCCAAACATCCTGATAATCCTTGGGTTGTGTATTGGCGGCAGAATCCCAGGCACGTACAGCGATTTGATGCTCACCTGCTGTTAGTGTTAGCTGTGTTTGCCAGAGCCGCCAGGTCCAAGGATTGTACTCGCCGAGTGTTGCTTGGATCCAAGTGTGGCCACCATCGCAGGTGATATCCACGCGCTCAATTGTGCGCCCGCCACCAGCCATCGCATAACCGCTTAACGAGATATGGCCAGCGGGGATATGTGCGCCTGTTGCGGGTTCGCAAATAACCGATGTAACCGATAGATCGCCAAGCATGATCCCACCTGACCAATCGACGGTATCGGCGGTTGCGTCGGGTGCAAAGAGTTTATAGGCGTGGGCTTGGAAATAGTTCTCTGATGGCTCGGCCTGTAGTGTGATTGATCGAAGCCATTTGATACTACGTGCACCGATTGTCCCTGGGACAAGCAGACGCAGCGGCCCACCATGCACTCTAGGGAGTGGCGCGCCATTGAGTCGATCTGCAAGGAGCACCTCGCTGCCGAGGGCCTTGGTGAGCGGAATCGAGCCACCAAAAGGGATCTCCTTACCGAGCCGGATGGTTGTATCATAGCCAAGCAATGCCACATGCTGCGCATCTGCGCGCACACCAACGGCGGCTAACACCGCGTTCAGTGGTACGCCTTCCCATTCGCCAGTACTAATCGCATCAGCGCCCCAGGGGAGTTCCCCAGGAATCGGCCCAATTGCGAAGAATTCATCGCGGCGATTACCTGCACACTGGAGCGAGGCTGTGAGCCGCACGCGCGGGAAAGATTCAAGATCGGCGAGACTCAATATTAGCGGACGCTCAACCTGCCCGTTGATTGTGAGTTGATAGGTATCTATATTCAGGTGAGGGACTTCCCCGTGGCTACGGATGAAGAATAGTGGTGTGGGCGTAATAAACTGATGGATAAGTTGATCCAGTGGCGGCCCGGCATTGAGTGGTTCAGTCTGGCGAACATGAAGTATTTCAGATTTGGAATCGGTGAGGTTTGCAGTATCTTTAGGCATCAGACACCTTTGGCAGACGACAATTCATGCTGTAAGCGTAGCAGGATTCGGGCGAGAACACAAATCGATGCGCTGCGATCAGGTTCACAATGTTGGAACATATCATGTCCAATCCGTGTGGTGTATAATAACTGCCTCTTGATCTGCGTAGTAGGCAGCCCGCATGCGTGTGTACCCCCAATGGATTCAGCATCGCTTAACGCTCGGCACCTATTTACTGGTGATCCTGGCCGCTTCAGTGCCACGGTTAATGTTTCTTGATCGCTTCCTGACAGTCGATGAGGTCAACTTCTGGGTCGCGCGATCTGGGGTCTTCCTGAATGCGCTACGCGCCGGTGATGCGCTACAGACGGCCATCTCGACCCATCCTGGCGTGACGACGATGTGGTCGGGGGCGATAGGGATCTGGCTTCGCCGACCGCTGTTTGATGCAGGGCTACTGCCAGGGCTGACAGTACCAGGGGCGATCGGGCTGATGCGGCTCCCGCTCGCGCTGGCGCATACTGCAGGCGTTGTGCTGGGGTACGCGCTGCTCCGCCGTATGTTGTCGGGTGAGGCTGCGCTCCTAGCTGCGCTTTTCTGGGCATTCGACCCCTTTGTAGTAGCCTATAGCCGTCTTCTGCATGTTGACGCACCACTGACCACTTTTGTCACCATAAGCCTTCTAGCGGCACTGCGCTACTGGAATGGCACCCGCAGCCGTCGATCGCTGGTCTGCTCTGCTATTGCTGGTGGGCTGGCGCTGCTCAGCAAATCGCCCTCACTTGTACTCTTCCCCATTATCGGTTTAATCGCGATCTGGGCGACACTTGTACCAGATCGGTGGGAGTCTGGCACCGACAAGCTTCCAAATGGTTGGCGACCACTCCTGAGTGGGTTGTTTGCGTGGGGCGTGATCGCACTGCTGACGATGCTGCTACTCTGGCCGGCGCTATGGGTTGGCCCAGCTAAGGTCTATGAGCAACTCCAGACAGGGGTGACTATTGAAGGTGCCCAGCCACATATACTTGGCAACTTCTTCCTTGGGCAGCCCGATGATGCACCGGGATCGTTGTTCTACCCGGTCACGATTGCGCTACGACTCACGCCCTGGACGATGGTTGGCCTGCTCGCGCTGCCATTTGTCTGGCACCATATGCAGCGAGCCACAAAGCGCGATCTGGCGCTGCTGGCGCTGTATGCGATTGTTTTCGCGCTCGCGCTGACGTTCTTCCCAAAGAAATTTAACCGCTACCTGCTCCCGATCTTTCCAGCACTCGATATTCTCGCGGCAGTTGGATTCTGGCAGATTATTGTTGTGCTAGCCCGCCATCAACAACGGTACCGTACGGCAATCAGGATCGCCGCACAGTCCGTGCTTGTGCTGCTGGCTGCGCTGAATATCTGGTGGTGGCAGCCCTATGAGATCGCCGCATTCAACCAGTTGCTTGGAGGCGCCCCTGCTGGCGCACGCACCTTTGTGATTGGGTGGGGGGAGGGGTTTGAGCTTGTGGCGAACTGGCTGAATGAGCAGCCTAACATCACTAGTGTGAGTACGGTCAGTCGTATCCCGGTTGTTCAGAACCCATACATGCGGCAGGGCGCAAATGCGCAGACGCCGCTCAATGGTGATCTGCCACCTGCGGCCGGCTACCTGGTAGTCTATGTCTCACAAACCCAGCGCGGCGATCTCTCGCTACCCTTCAACCAGTTCTACCCAGGCCGAATACCATTGCATACGATCAGTATTCATGGCGTCCCATATGCCTGGATCTATCAGGTGCCTCCAGCAGTGGAGCAGGAGCGTGCGGCGCAGTTCGGCATGAC
>JANLSE010000187.1:0-9935 GCA_031362265.1 Roseiflexaceae bacterium | reverse complement strand
CAGGTGATGCGCCTGTGCTCCTGCTCGACGATTTACTCTCCGAATTGGATGCAGAACGCCGCCATCATCTGCTCGCAACCATTAACCAGCCCGATCAGCAGACACTTGTCACCGCTACTGGTCTCGAAGAGTTCGATGCGGATTTCCTCCAGCGCGCGCGCCGTGTACGAGTGGAGGGGGCGAAATTATATTAGGTAGCTCACAAGGGGCCAGCAACTACCCAAACACAAGTGTTGCCACGATTATCTCCGCTTCCCCACGAAGGTTGCGCAACTCAACCTTTGTACGCGCTGTGTCGGAGATTGGCTTGGGCAGAAAGACATAGGCGTCTGCTACATGGAGGCGCACAATCAAGTAATCGGAAATCTCCAATTCAATTGATCCAGCTAGCACATACACAACGCGAATAAGCGTGTTACCTACGGTTTGCATAGCTGGAGGGACATGTATAATACTGTCCAAGCTTATTTGGGCATCAAGCCGCACTACTTGTATAGCTGCCACAACATCAGGCTCAATAATCAGATTGAAGGCCTCAACAGGCCCATCAATTAACGTGGCATGCACTGGCCGCTCCCCATCAAAGCGGTACTGCGAACGCTGATCAAGTGTCACGATTTCATCAGGTTCACGAAGATGAAGGCGGAGACCATTGCCAGCAAACGGCATATGGACGCGCAGGCGATTTGGGAAGTGACTATACGCCGCAGACTCTTCAATCGTTGCTGTCGCCACCCAAACACGTGCCTCGGCCACAGTAGCACTTGCTGGTGGGTACGCATAGATCATCCTGGTTGTCCCACCAGCCCATGTTCCGCTGGCTTGGTGTGCATGTGCAACACGCGAACCAATCGGCGTAGATAGTATCTTCGATGTCATCCAAATCCTTTACAGCCAGCTACGCTTCTTGAAGAACGCTACCAGGCCAACACCACAAACGACCATGATTCCCAACGCGAGCGGGTATCCAAATACCCAATGTAATTCAGGCATAAATTCAAAATTCATGCCGTAGATTCCTGCTATCAACGAACATGTCATCAATACAATCGAAGCGATTGTCAATATTTTAACGATCTGATTGAGCTGATTCGACTGAATAGATAAGAATGCATCGAGAGCACTGGAGAGCAAATCGCGATATGTATCGATACTATCGGTAATTCGAATAATATGATCGTACACATCCTGTAAATACTGGATCGTAGCCTGATCGAAGACTGGCATCTCACGGCGAATAAGTACATTCAGAACATCCCGTTCCGGCGCCACAATCCGCCGCAGACTAAGTAGATCCCGTTTGAGCGCAAATACTTCCTGCAGTGCCGATTGCTGAAAGCGTTCGAAGATTTGCTCCTCAATAGTCTCCACACGCTCTGCTAATTGATCGATCACTGGGAAGTAATCATCGACAAGTGCATCAAGCAGATGGTAGAGCAACGCACCCCCCCCACGCCCAACAGCAGCCTCATTGCGCCGCCAACGTTCAATTGTCTCATCAATCACTCGGATGGTTCCATTATGTACTGAGACAAGATAATTAGGGCCGATGAAAAGGGCAATTGCTGCGCTGCTAAGTTTCTCCGCGATGAGATCGTAACGCATTTCGTAAAAGATCATGAAGTAATACCCATCGAACGATTCAACCTTGGGCCGCTCGTGATGACGTACAGCATCTTCAATCGCCAGTGGATGAAAATTAAACTCATCCTTAAGCAACCGTACATCATCAGGGCCTGGATCACCAATATCGAGCCACACAAAGTGACCTTCATGCTTGATCAGTTCACTAATATCCGCCGGGGCAATATCGGTCAGAAAGCGACCGTCGGTATGGCAAATGACACGTACATTCGACAGTTCGGCGTGGGGTTCCTTGGCAGTGGCGTGTTGCAGCATACAAACCTCATGATGCCTAGCAAACAAGAATCTATTGAGCATTCAACGGCAAGTTGAGTGGTATGATCAGCCTTTCGAGTCAGTTTGTCAAGCCAGCAGAACATGGTACACTGGCGTATCAATCAATTTCAGAGGAGTTATATACCATGATAACACCAGTCAAAATCGGAATCGTCGGCGCGGGAGCGATTGCGGTTTATGGACACATCCCAAGTTTTCAGGCAGCGCCGGGCGCACAGATCGCTGCGATCTGTGACACAAACCTGGAGCGGGCACAAGCTGCCGCAGCCAAATTCGGCATTCCAACAGCCTATAGCGACTACAAGGAAATGATTGCTAAAGAAGGTCTCGACGCAATCAGCATTGGCGTTCCAAATGCACTGCATGCACCCGTTGCCTTACATGCGCTCGAACAAGGGCTGCATGTGCTTTGTGAGAAACCAATGGCAACCAGTGTTGCTGATGGTGAGGCAATGGTTGCGGCTGCACAGCGTGCAGGCAAGGTGCTTGCTGTCAATATGAGCAACCGGCCACGCCCAGAGGTATTACTCGCCCGCAAGATGATCGCCGAAGGCCAGCTCGGGAAGATTAGCTATGCGCATGGCCGTACGATCCGGCGCACTGGCATTCCTGGCTTTGGTAGTTGGTTTACTCGCAAGGAACTATCTGGTGGTGGTGCGCTGATGGATATTGGTGTACACATGCTAGACATGGTCATGTACATCCTGGGCTTCCCGAAAGTCTCGAGCATTCGCGGCGAACTACAGATGGTTCATGGTCCACAAGGACGTGGCATGGGTGGCTGGGGCATGGATAGAGTCCTCGGTGGCACATTTGATGTCGATGATCTTGCCGCGATTCATTTACGCCTAGCCGATGGTGGCTTAGTAACAATTGAGGTTACCTGGGCGATATATGCTCGCAATGAGGAGCGTATTCAGATTGCGGGTAGTGAAATGGGCATCGATTACTTCCCAGATCTGTATGGCAAGGATACCCCAATGCGGATCTACCGCGATGATAAAATTGGCCCGATTGAGGTTATCCCCGATATCGCACAATCAGATGAGCGCGTCTGGGCGCTTGGGCTGTTACGCTTCATAGAGGCATGTCGTGGCGATGCTCTCCCAATCGCAAATGGCGAGGATGGCCTAGCGATTCTACGCCTCCTGGATGCAACCAATCGTTCAGCCGCCGCTGGGCGCGAGGTAGAAGTATAGGAGCGCAAGAGCGCAAGAGCGCAAAACGCAAAGCGGTGGAGCGGTGGAGCCGGGTGCCCTCTGGGCGTAGCGCAGAATATGAGACATGGAGACAGAGTGACGTTCCATCGTTCCATCGCTTCAATGCTTCAATGCTCCATTGCTCCATTGCTCCATCGCTCCCTACCCTCCCATCTCTAGTGGGTCGAATGCCCTGATTGCGTAATTTTCGGCATGTAGGAGTGCAGAATCATCAGCAGGGATTTGATACTGGCCTTCACCCATGCCAGCCCGATCACCTCGGGTCATGGCAAAGACTTCACGCAGCATTAATTCTTGGGACGAAGTAAGTGCCAGCTTACGTCGCCCCATGACCTTACGCGTCACATCAATCATTGCGTCAATCCGGTATTCACGAAATATCTCGCCACCCCATGTGAAAGGCGGGATATTCTTTGGTGCAAAATGCACACCAAATATATTCGAGCCTGGCCCAATCATTGCACCACCATTGAGGTGTAGCCCAATGCCAAGTTTGACATGATCAGATAGGAAACAGCCTAGTTTCAAAACCTGGCTATCAATCTGGCCAAGACCTTCAACACTGACCTTAATTGTGCCATATGTGTTTTTAAGATCACTATTTGTGGTCATCGCACCAATATTAACCCATTCGCCAAGATAGGAATGGCCAAGAAATCCATCGTGATGTTTATTGCTATACCCTTGAATAATACTGGCCTCAATTTCGCCACCCACCCTGCATACTGGGCCAATGCTCGTCTCACCACGCACACGTGCGCTGGAAATCAATGCTCCTGGGCCAATATAGGTAGGACCTTGGATGAGCGAAAATGGCTCAATCCGTGCAGCATCAATGATCACAGGGCCATCGCGCGCATCGATAGCTAATGGGCCTTCAATTTTCGCTCCCGGATGAATATAAATCTGCTCTGGATTGCTCAGCACAATTCCAGCCGATTGTGGGGGGTGTTCGGCAGCGGTTGGCCAGGAAACGCGGAGCTTATGTAGCACCAGATCGCGTATAACCTGGCCGCCATTCTCGGTAACGAGATCCCATGGGAACACCACCATTGATGCTGACCGTTCGCGAATCTTGGCAAAGCGGCGTAACTCAGTGAGCGCCAAGCCTATTTCTTGATTGATAAGATACAACAACACTGCACTAGCCAATGCCGGCGAAAGGCGAGCGCCAAGCAGTGTCGGGCGCGGGCCAGGCCCACGGCCAACATCAGTAATAATAATTGTATCGACCGGACTAGCGAGAAGATCTGGCAACCAATCGAGATCAAGAGCCCGACCATTAATCAGCATAATTGGCTCACTGCGACTCAACAGACTGAGTGGCCAACGCCCAGCACCATAGACGTTCGCTAGATATGGGCGGCAAATCGCGCGCGCCTCCTCACCAGTTAATGCTGCAACTCGTTCACGTAATGTGAACATACCACAGCGCAACTCAAATGTCGGGCGTGAATACACAAGCGGCAATAGTGTTCGATAGCCTTCGTCCTCGAATAGGATGAGTGTGTCGTTCATGAGTATCCCAGGATTTGAAGCATGCTACACAATGCGCGATGGCTAACAATCACAAAATGGCCGATTACCCAATCGCATTATCTGCGCCGTAGAATCTCCGTAATCGCAGCCGCTAGTTTCTCTGGATCATGGCGCAGAACGCGCACCGTACGGCTCTCGCCTGGGTGATCGAGCGATGCAGTAAGCTGGACGACCGACGAGGCCAGATCAGCCTCATAGACCACAGCGCCTTCCAGCACAACATGGCGAGTCGTCTCATGCTCAGTGCTGCTCACCGCAGTCTCTTCATATTCTTCGGGGCTTAAGAAGACCGGCACCTGATTGGCGGCAGCGTAGATCTGGCGTACTTCCGAATCAATACGCTGTGCGTTGACTAAGACATAATCGGGGACAAATCCTGCGAAGGTTGCAAATTGACGAATATGGTCAGCAACTCCAAAACCGGTCGTTAGGCCAGGTTCTGTCATCAAACTACAGATATAGATTTTAACTGCATTACTTGTACGAATGGCATCGCGTACCTCGGGTAACAACAATGATGGCAGGATGCTTTCAAACAGACTACCAGGGCCAAAAACAATCGCATCAGCCTTCGCAATCGAATCGAGTGTAAGCCGAGTAACCAGTGTATCAGCGCCAACAAGCTGAATCTGTGCGACATGGCGCGCAGCTAGCAGATCATCATGCGAGATATTATGTTTAATATCGAAGCGTTGCCCATCATCAAGTTCTACCTCAATAGGGATTGGGTGCGATGTTGGCGTAACAAATACAACCTGCTCAAAGTTCAGTAGGCTTGAGGCGCGGTAATAATATTCAACGGGATCTTGTACTGGTGTAATGCATATCAATGATGATGCGCGGCGCCCAAGGCTTGCCAGGATCAACATTCCTGCCCCACCGGAGACAACCGCAATCTTGGGCGGCTTCAGCGCCTGCTCGTAGCCTAACACAATATCGCCGCTGGCAGGTTTGGCATCCAACGGAATAACCGCCACACCACTTAATTGCCAGATCCCAAGCCCAAGTATTCCAAACCCAACCAGGGCAAACAATAGGCCACGCCCCCATACAGGAATAAACTGAAGCAATACAACGCCAAGAGCCTCAGGAAATGCGCCATTACGATAGAGATGGAGCGTGAGGTAGGCAACACCCAACGAGAGCAGAACCACACCAACAAATGTCAGTGCCAGTGGTCGAATTAACTGCGAGAGTGAGGCCAATCGCTTGAGTATTGATTGCATGGAGCTCCCAGGGATTGAACCAAGAATTGCATAAGTCGCTTCAACGTTATCGTCCTCGAATCATTTGGAGCAGTGGGCGAAGCTTGAGTCCTGAACGAGCCACGGCTTCAATCAGGGTCAGCGTTGCAACAAGTGCATCAGAAAAACTGGTTGCGCGACCAAGTGTGACCTCACCAGTGGCAGTAACGCCAGCAACCAACATACTACGGTCGCGTTCACATAGCTCACTAATGCGTAGTGCAGCCGATTCGCTCTGTTCTATTTTAAGGCCATAGGTATCATCCCAGTATGCTAAACCGCCCATGAGTTCATCATTACCGCCAGGAACTACGACAATACCACGCTGACGTTGCTGGCGGCTCAGGTGTTGAGCAATAATCAACACCAGTTCAGTTGGGGTAATCAGATCGCCAATATTATCAACTGCGCCCAGAGCGCGGCCATCAGCAGAAATGGCTACCCCAAGATGAGAATCACTCTCGCGCATCAGCTTCCGTAAACGCACAAGGTTTGCCTCGGCCGGGTGCGGCGGTTGGCGCCCGAATAAGACATCGGGTTCACGGTTGATTTCGACCACACGGGTCTGGCTACTATCGCCTATTACAGCCGTAAGATAGCCGCCAGTAGTACCACCCATTGCATCAATAAACACTGTTTGCAGTGTACGGCGAATAAACTCGATATCTGCCGATGTGCGCAGTGCATCGAGATACAGGCTTCGCAAATCAATATGGCTTTGTTCAGGTGGCTCAGCACTGGGTGGGAATGGACGCACCATATCTGGAACTGCCAGCGGCTCAGCAAACAACACATGGTCAAGCGCAGGGGTGATCACATGCAACCCAGAATACCAATACGAACGATTACCTGCACTAACAAGTACGGCACAATCAGCACGCCGCGCATCCAGAGCACGCTCAATTGCTGGTAACGGGGTTGGCTGCGCGCAATATACACAATTCACACCAGCCATTTCGAGAGTACGAAAGAGATCAAGCGCAAATTGGCTCGCCATGAAGCGTGTATCACTCGCAACAATACACGACCAATCGCGCGCAATCAGCAGATTCGCCAAGGTTGCGGCGCGCCGTCGTAACCCATCGATTGTAACATCGACGGCGTAGATCCCTTCCCAGTGGTGGTATTGTAGCTGTGGGCGTTGACCCATCTACTCCTCAAACTCGCGTAATTTCGCCAACATCATATCGCGAATTGCATGGGCACGTTCCCAGGTGCGAGCCTCAAAACGTGTCGTAATCACGGACTCGGTATTCGACGCACGAATCAAGCCCCAGCCATCGCCAAAATCAACCCGTACTCCATCAATCTCACTGACTGGATAGTGTGGTGCAAATTGATCACGAATATATGCGACTGCGGCAAATTTGCGCACATCATCGTAGGGCATGCGGCCTTCATCAAGTGAAGGTAGTGATGGATATGGCACCATCGCCTCAGCAAGGGTTTTCTGGCTGGCCTCCAGGGCCTTTAACAGCAAGCAGCCTGTGAAGGTTCCATCATCGTAGTGGTGATGCGTAACGCTACCGAACACATGGCCACTCAATTCACCAGCAAGCACCGCACCAATTTCCCGCATCTTAGCAGATCCATTTGTATAGCCGGTCTTCCACATGACCGGTGTACCGCCAAAAGCACGAATGGCCTCTTCTAACACAAGGCTACACTTCACATCATAGATCACCGGTGCAGGGCCACGCTGTTTAATAAGGTATTCTGCCAACACAATCATATACCGGTCTGCAAATACCATGCTGCCGGTTCCATCCACAACACCAAGCCGATCGCCATCGCCATCCAGGCCGATCCCGATTGCGGCATCATGCCCAACCACGACTTTTTTGAGGTCGGCAAGGTTTTCCTCTTTAAGTGGATCCGGGTGATGATTCGGGAATGTACCATCTGGCTCAAGATAGAGTGGCACAACCTCACAGCCAATTGCCTCAAATACACGCTGCCCAATCGGCCCAGCAACACCATTACCACCATCGAGCACAATCTTGACTGGGCGCTCTAAGCGCAAATGGCTGGCGATGTCTTGCACATAGGCTTCACTAATATCGAGCTTTTCGTAGCTCCCATGGCCAGTTGCAAAATCGCCTGCATGTGCGATACGGCTCAATTCTTGGATGGTTGAACCATCAAATGGCTCACCACCAAACTGTGGGTCGGCCCGACGTAACTTGAGGCCATTATATTCTGGTGGGTTATGGCTTGCAGTAACCACAGCTCCACCATCGGCATGCAAATATGAAACAGCAAAATACATGACTGGTGTTGGCACCATACCAAGATCAATCACATCGCAGCCGGTATTACGTAGCCCGCCAATAAGCGCGGCAGTAAATGCAGCGGAAGTCAGCCGTGCATCGTGGGCAACCACAATACGGCGAGCACTGATGCTGCGAAAATAGGTGCCTGCGGCCCGACCAAGCGTTTCATATACAGGCTCCGACAAATCGCGCCCAACAATGCCACGAATATCATAGGCCTTAAAGATCGAGGCGTTTATACTTGCCATCAACTCATTCCTAAAATACAAAGATGCTGTATAGGATCGTAGCCGAAAGCGAAGTGTCCGTCAAGGTGAGACCTTCCACAATTGTTCTGGCTGTGGTATGCTACCCGAAATAACAGATTATTCACCGCATCCGGTTTGGAATTCGTCATACCATTCGTATTTCTACACATTCGGGAGGAACATTTGAAACGACGCATGCTGTCTGTGCTGGTGGCCACACTGGTTAGTATCACATTGCTGAATGTTGGGTCAACCCGTGCTGCCGATGATCGCAATACCTTGGTTGTAGTGCAACCTGGGGATGATTTCCCCGAAGACTTGCTGAATACCGCTGATATCGAGAAGATTCGCAATCTAGGGCAGGATGCGCTCAATTTTAGTATCCTAAGCGATCCCAGCCCCGATGACCGCTGGATCGTACTTGGCACAACCAATGGGCCACAATTGATGTCGATTGAAACCGGCGAACTGATCGGCTTCCCAGAGATCGGTGATGAATTAGGTATCATTCCGCTTCAGGCCGTTTGGCGCAATGCTCGTACACTGGTACTGCTCTCTGCAATGGCCGATAAGCCTAATGCAGCGTTAGCAACATTTTCGTTTGACAGTGACAGTTGGCAGGTAGAAACATTGCCATTCCCGGCGCGTTCGCTTGTTGATGTTGCTCCAAATGGTTCACGATTGCTGATTGCGTTACGGGACAAGGAATTGCGTTTCCAAGTATTCGATTTGCTCAGCCGTCAGTTCCAGGATGTCGGGCAGATTGATCTCAGCTTCCAAACATTCACGCGCGCAAGCTGGAGCCAGGATGGTAGCCGTTTGGCCTACCTGATCAATGGCCTACCAGATCGGATCCCTTCGCGTGCTCGTGATCGACTTGATGGCGTGCTGATCAACTCATTTGTTGCACGTGATGTGCTCGGGCGGCTACCTCCAAAAGAAAACCCAATTCTGCAACGTAATGAGATTCATGTCTACGATTTTGCCAACCAGCAGCAATGGGTCAAGAGCATGCGCGACGATGATGGCGCGATCGCAAGTAATGTCTCATGGAGCACCGATGGTCAAACCCTGATGGTTCAGGCCGATTATCCAGCGCAACTGAAGGGACGTACATACCCAACATATACGATTCCTAGCCGCAGTGAGTTCCGCTTCTACGATACTGCATTACATCAGATAAGCCGTCAACCGCTCCCGGATTCGCTGGCGAGCGGAAAATTCGTCTCGCCTGATGAAGTGATTTACCAGGTTCTGTCTGGGATGAATCTCGATCTCTACTACTACAACCGCATCTCCAAGGAAGTGCGCAAGATCTCGTCGCAGGCTGGATCATATGGCCTGATCAATGGAATTATCACAACTCGCCAGAGCCGGCAGGTCATCTTCGATTTTACATCTTACACGACGCCATTTGATCTCTACCGTATGCGTTGGGATGGCAGCGGACTGACCCGCCTTACCTGGACGACCGAGGAGTTGCGCAAAACA
>JANLSE010000107.1:0-32942 GCA_031362265.1 Roseiflexaceae bacterium | reverse complement strand
CGCCTGTAGCGCCTACTACACCAGGAGATCTGCCGGATTGGCTGCAAAATACTACCAGTTTACCAAGTACTTCAGACTCAGATGCATTGCCACCCTGGTTGCGGGATGAGGTTGGTGAACCATTACCGACAACGATCGCTCCAGGCGATGCAGGATTGCCAGCCTGGCTACGCGGTACGGATTTTGATGCCCCAGCACCTGCGCTACAGCAGCCTAGTGCGCCATCTGCTGCAGAAATAACACAATCCTCCGCAACATCAGATTCGGATCTGCTTGGCGGAGCCGATCTCCCTGCGTGGTTACGGCGGGATACAGAGAAGCCACGCGACACAAATCCTGCTGATGCTCGCTCCCTCGATTGGCTGGCACAACTAGGGAGTGTGGACGATGATATTGCACCAGTTGCGGTGGAAGCCGGGCCACGATTGCGGTTGCCCACACCACCAGCACGTACAACCGCCCAGATTGAGGCATTGAACCTGCTGCGTAGCATGGCCGCAAATCCGCTACCAAGTGCCGCTCCACCGCTGGTTGCTGCCCCCAAGAATGCATTGAGTCGAATCGGTTTAGAGCGTTTGCTTTCGATAGTGCTGCTGCTCGTGTTACTTGCTGGATTGGCAACACCTGGATTAGCAAGTGGGCTTACCGCTCCTCCTGCTACGCCGCTGGTTAGCACATTTCATGATCAAATCAGCGCCCTAGGGCCTGAGGATGTTGTGCTGATTGGGTATGAATGGGATGCCCAACGGATCAGCGAAATGCGTGCACTGGAACGAGCAGTGGTTGGGCAGTTAATCGCGCAGCATGTGCGGGTTGTGTTGGTAAGCACCGATCCTCAAGGTGCATTACTTCAATTCGATTTGCGTGATGAGTTGACCACAGCCGGGTATAAGGGCCGTGCCGAAGATTATGTGTTGCTTGGGTATCGCGCCGGTGGTGAAATTGGTCTGCGCCAGTTAGCTCAGGATCTACGCGGTGCGCTACGCAGCGATTTCCAGGGTAGTGATGCCACAAACGGCCCATTAGCCACTATCCCAGATACTGGCGAGGCGCGCCTCAGCACACTGAACGATTTTGCAATGGTGCTTGTTTTGGCCGATGAACCAACTGATGTCCAGGGTTGGATGGAGCAGATCCGGCCAGCGACGACACGGCCAATGGGCTTCTTGGTGCCAGCTAGTGTTGGCCCATTTGCCCAGCCCTATTTCCGATTGCCAGGGGTTGTAAGCCTGATTGGTACCCAAGATGCACTGGCATATGAACAACTACGCGGCGGGGATGCTTCCGGCCAAACGGCGCTTCAAGCTAGCCAACTACGGCTTGTGAGCCTGATCTTCGCTGGACTATTGGCGCTTAGCACAGTGGGCGTGCTATTACGTGAGCTTGTGTTGCGGCGAAGGAGAACTGCGTGACCCAGGTCGTCGTCAATATCATTGCGATTGTGCTAACAATCGCGGTACTGAGCCGGATAGCCGGTAATAACCCGTTGTTCCGTGCAGCTCAATACCTGTTTGTTGGCGTATCTCTGGGCCTCGCCTTCGTGATTTCTTATCACCAAGTACTGCGCCCAGCAGTAGTTGGCTTGCTTAGTGGCTCGCAGAGTGCCACATTACTTTATGGCATACCAATCGTACTGGGGTTGTTGTTGTTGCCACGTGCGGTTGGAGGGCAAGAACTATCCTGGTTGGCGAATCTGCCCTTGGCGATCATTTTTGGTGTTGGCGCGGCACTCGCTGTCAGTGGCGCCATGGTCGGCACGTTACTGCCGCAAGTGCTCGATAGCGCCCGGCCAATTGGCAATGATCCAAGCACTATGATTGGGACAATCATTTTGACCTTAACTACGGTCATTATTCTGACAGGTTTTTACTATACAGTGCCACCAAGCAGCCCGTTTTCGCGGGTTGTTACAATGTCCGGTACAATCGGCCATTGGTTATTGATGGTTGCGTTTGGATTCTTCTTTGCTGGTGCGCTGCAAACATATTTAAGCGCACTCACTGAGCGATTGCAGTTCATTTTGAGCTTCATCGGGCTCGTACGCTGAGACAACTATATGCCACGTAATGACTCTGCCGTGCTGATTGTTGAGATCGGCAGTATTACAACTCGCGTTACGCTCGCTGATTTAGTGGATCGCGAGATGCGGCTGATCGGGCGAACCGAGGTGCCGAGTACGATTGAGCCACCGCAAGAAAACGCAGCAGTAGCTATTCTTGCAGCAGCCACCGAGATCGCCGACATGACTGGGCGGCAACTCGTTGATGGCAGCCAGTTGATCATGCCTCAGAATAATGAGCGCGATGGGATCGATCAGGTTGTTGTGGTCACAAGCGCAGCTGGAATTCTTGGGGTTGTGATTGCAGCTGTTGCCGCCGATATCTCCGGGCGTAGTGCACAGCGCGCCGTTCGCTCCACCTATGCGAGTGTACTACAGATTATTACACTTGATAATAGCGTGCAGACTGAGGATGGTCGTGATGCAACCTGGATTGAGCGCCAGGTGCAGATGTTGAGTGGCCTACGGCCTGATGTTATTCTTATTGCTGGTGGAATTGATGAGAGCGCCCAGGATTCGCTGGTGCGATTGGCGCATATTGTCGGCCTCACATCGCTTGGCACGAGTGTGGATGAAGAAGGATCGCAGCGCCAGGTTGTCAAAGCGCGTCCGATTATCTTTGCAGGGAATAGCAGTGCGAGTGAACGCGTGATTGAGGCGTTATCGGGGCGGGCAAGCCTAAAAATCGTGGATAATTTGCGCCCAGCTCTGGATCTGGAACGGCTGGATGCAACACGCGCAGAACTGCGCCGCTTGTATGATGAGCTCATGCTTCAGCAGCTTCCCGGTATGGCAGCACTGCGGCGTTTGTGCAACACCCCACCACGCACAGCAATTGAGGCAACTGGGCTTATGACGCGCTTTATTGCAGCACTACATAAGCGAAGTGTGCTTGCGATTGACGCTGGTTCCGCTGCAACAACTCTTCATTTTGCGAGTGGTGATGTGTATGCCCCGATTGTGTTAGCAAATAGTGGCACTGGCTTAGGCCTTGGGGCGATCCTTGCCGAAGGAGGTTCTGCGGCGATTGCGCGCTGGTTGCCGTTTCCAATTGGCGAGCGTGATTTGACCCATCAGTTGCTGAACAAGATGCTGCGGCCGCAGATGACACCCACAAGCCGCGAGGATCTTCTGATTGAGCAGGCCGCTACGCGCGAAGCAATATCGTTAGCTGTGGCTGCGTTCCGCGATACTGTGCCTAACGCAACATTCGATCTTGTGATCGCTGGTGGCGGAGTTCTGGAACATGTTCCGCATCCTGGCATGGCAGCACTGATCATTCTAGATGCGCTTCAGCCGGGTGCTGAGGATACACTGCTGGCAATTGATCTGCATCTAGATACGCTCGGGCTACTGGCAGCTTGTGGCGCACTTGCGTTTGCTAACCCAGAGGCAGCATTAACCCTTTTTGAGCGCGATCTTCTGGGGAATACGCCACTTGCAACAGTGGTTGTACCACTTGGCGACGGCCAGTTCGGTAGCCCAGCGCTTGAAGCAGAGTTGCATGTTGCTGGCCAAACCAGCATAACCCTGCATGTCGCCCATGGCCAGATCGCACGCCTACCGCTTGAGCCAGGCCAGCGCGGGCAACTGATCCTACGGCCAGTATCGGGTGTTCGTATTGGCCGAAATATGCCCGGTGCAGAGGTTACTTCTGAAGTTAGTGCAGTGGCTGGCAGCACACTTGGTGTTGTGATCGATGCCCGTGGCAGGCCGTTGCGTCTACCAGACACATTCGCGGCACGCCAGCGCTTGATCTGGGAATGGCTTGTTGCGCTCGGTGCCGAGAATGGCGCATTGCCCTATGACACCACGGCGCCCATACCCGACATGACCCCACAAATTATGCCATTTGTTGCGCCGCTTGAAGCACCGCCAACCAGTAATGGCGATGCTCCAGCGCTCGACCCCGATCTTGCCAAGCTCCGCCAAACTGTTGCCGAGCCGAAAAAGCGTGGACTGTTTGGCCGAAAATAACGGTAGAACAGACGAATGAGCGCAAAAGGGCAGGAACGCAAGAGCATGGGAGCAATATTTGGATGTTGTGCTTGTGCGCTCTGCGTTGTGCGCTCTACCGCTTCCTAGCTCTCCGTTATTGTCACCTTCACCATTTTCTCACCTGGCGTTGTTGCGCTATCTGGGTCACGTCGCGGGATACCGTTGACGATATCCATTCCTTGGGTGACTTCGCCAAAGATGGCATACTGGCTATCCAGGCTTGGGGTTGGCCCAAAGGTGATGAAAAACTGCGAGCCGGCGCTATCTGGGTCGTTGGTGCGTGCCATTGCTACGATGCCAGGTTTGTCGAAGAATACCGTCTTCGAGAACTCTCCAGGGATCGCATAGCCTGGGCCGCCACCGCCTGTGCCGGTTGGGTCGCCGCCCTGCGCCATGAAGCCGTCGAGCACACGATGCCAAGTGAGGCCATCGTAGTAACCCTGGCGTGCCAAGAAGACAAAACTATTGACGGTAATTGGCGCAATGTCGGGGCGTAGCTTGATCACAACATCACCGCGTGGAGTGGTGATTGTTGCTGTATAGTTCTTAGCTGGATCGATTGTTTGTGGTGGTGCGCTTGGGTATTGGTTAGCGCGGCTCGCGGTGTCCGATTGCGCAGGTGGCGGGGTAGGTACTGCTGCCACCACAGCAGTTGGTGGGATGGCCGCGGGTGTTTCAGCTGCAAATGAATCTGTGCGGGTTACAGGTGCAGCGCTCGGGTTGATTCGGCCAGCAAGCATGAAACCGAGTACGATAAAGACTCCAACGACGACCAAGGCAGCGACCACGCCCAAACCAGTTGTTTGGCGCGAATCGGCTTGTGTCCCTTTACGAGGGCGATTTGACTGACTCACACACGACTCCTAGGTATACAAATATCTAAACCTGCATCATTATAGCGCTAGCCAGAAAAACCGACCAGCTTCATTTTGTGATAATCTAGTGCAAATATCAAATGTGCTATAATAAAGTTATTGGTAACGTTTACAAGATTTACAATATTCACGCCAGAATGGTGAAACCTGATGAGACCACGTGCGTTAGCCCTGTTGCTACTGTTATTACTCGCGGCCTGTTCGGCACAACCATCTTCCCAAGCCTTGCCAACGCCGACTGCGCGCCCCGCACCGCCTTCACTCGAAAAGCCAACCTACACGGTACAGAGTGGCGAAGTTATCGACAAAATTGATGTGAGTGGGTTTGTTTCTGCGAAGCGCCAGCAGGAGCTTTCGTTTACGCAGAATGGCTTTCTCAAAGTAGTGTATATCGATCGCAATTCGGATGTTAAAAAGGGCGATGTGCTTGCTGAATTGGATCTAGGTGAATTGCCTAACCAATTGCGCCAAGCCGAAGTTTCCTATGACCAAACGAAACTCGCCTTAGATCGCGTCAATGCCGACAGCCAGGCGGCGACTCGCCTTGCTGAACTCGATCTCGCTGATGCGCAAGCAGCGTTAGTAAAACTTCAGTCTCCGCCCGATGAACTGCAACTTTCGCAGGCTGCCTCGCGTGTGCGGCAAGCCCAGATCGATCTGGACAGTACCCGCGACAGTATGTCGACGGCCAAGAATAATGCTGAGCTGAACATGCGCCAAGCGGCCCAGGCTCTTCCACCATTGCAGGCTGCATATGTACAGGCGCTTGAGAATTTTAACGATGTACGTGACAAAACCAATGATTTTCGCTATAAACCACTTCAAGAAGCATTACTCCAGGCTGAAGCGAATTTGCATAATGCCGAAAATGCCCTTGATCAAGCTCGGTTAGCCTATGAAAGTGCTCAGAAGGCCGAACGCACTGCCGTTGCGAAGGCTGAACAAGCACTTGCAGATGCGCAGGAGGAGCTACAGGCGCTTAAGGCAGGGCCTAAAGCTGCTGATATAGCCGCTGCGCGCCGCCAGGTTGAGCGTGCCGAGATCGCTGTTTCTGAGGCGAAACGTGGAAAGGGTAGCGAAGAGCTTGAGAAATCGCTTGCAAATGCCCAGCTTGAAAAAGAGCGGGTGCAAGCCCAGATCGATGCTGGCAAGCTCATCGCGCCATTTGATGGCAAAATCGGGCAAGTCTCACAGCGCCCTGGTGATGGTATCGAGGCGTATAAGGCGATTGTGACAATCTTCAACGACAGCGAGCGTGAATTGCTTGTCTCTAGCTTGACTTCGCAAGATGCCAATAAGATCGGTGTCGGTGTGGATGTCAGTATCGTCTTCTCGAAACATCCAGGCCAGACATTCAATGGTGTGATCACCAAGCTGCCCAGTGGTGCCACAAGTAGCGCTTCGACAATCCAGCAGGATACGAATTACCATATTGATTATCAGGCAGATGTTGACCTGGAAATCGGTGACCTTGGTCGAGTGACGATCATTATTGCGAAGAAAGATGCTGCACTCTGGCTACCGCCACAAGCTGTGCGTGCTTTTGAAGGCCGCCGCTTCGTTGTGCTTAAGGATGGAGATCGCCAACGCCGACAAGATGTGCGCGTTGGTATTACCAGCGAAGAGCGGATCGAAATCCTTGAAGGTCTCAAAGCGGGCGATATTATCATTGGGCAGTAATGTGAAGAATCAAGAGCGAAGAGCCAGAACCTCAGCTAGCCGTATGTCATTAATGCTTTGCTCTTCGTCCTTCCATATGTAGGTGTTATGGCTTCACCCCCAAGAACTGGAACACAACCAACTCAGCGCGCTTCCTTTGGGCGGCGCTCGCTTGGCGTGTGGTCACCAGGGATCATTATTGGATTGCTCCGCGTGGTTGGCCGCAGGCTCTGGAGCCATATGGCGCTGATGTTGGCGATCGCGGCCGGGTTTGTTGTTGCAATCGCGTTGGTTGTCAGCATCCCAGTGTATGCGGAAGCCGTTGGTTATCGCATTCTGCGCGATGAACTCTCGAAAACGGATACGGGGAGCACACGACCCCCATTTTCATTTATGTATCGGTATGTTGGTTCGCTGAGTGGTGCAATTGACCAAGCTGACTACAAGAAGATCGATGCATACATGAATGACCGCATGCCACGCACGCTTGGTCTCCCAATAACTGAATATGTTCGCTATACGGCAACAGATCGGCTACCGCTGTATCCAAGTAGTGGCTCTGGGGCACCGCTGATTTGGGTGAATGCTGCCTACGCCACTGATCTTGAATCGCATATCGAAATCATCGATGGCGCGATGCCACGGCCATCGGATGGTAGTGCCGCTATGGAAGTACTTATCTCTGAGCAATTAGCCTCGGATTTGGGTCTTCAGGTTGGCGAAGATTACCTGCTGCTTGGGCCATCTGCCACCAAATCGACGCTGCACTTACTCATCAAGATTGCAGGGGTCTGGCGCGTTAAGGATTCCGAAGATCCATATTGGTTCTATGAGCCAGATACACTTGTAGAGACGGTTTTTGTGCCTGAGGAGAGCTTTAACCAGGCGATCACAGCACAGGAGGAAAAACCAATCTATGTGGCACTCTGGTATGCGCTTACCGATGGTAGTGGCATTCGTTCAGCCGATGTGCCTGGAGTTTTAGGGCGTATTGGGCGAACAATTTCCGAGGTGACCTCACAAGTATCTGGTATGCGGCTTGATGTTTCGCCATCAGAGGCACTTGCTAAACATCAGACAGAAGTGCGGCGGCTCACGATTATTCTTACCGTCTTTAGTATTCCGATTTTGGGGTTGATTGCGTATTTTATTGTGCTTGTCGCCAGCCTTGTGATTCAACGCCAGAGTAGCGAGATTGCCGTATTGCGTAGCCGTGGCGCTTCGCGTGCGCAGGTGCTCGCGATCTATTTGCTGGAATGGGCATTGATGGGTTCGATTGCGCTTGCGCTTGGCATTATTCTTGGCCAATTTGCAGGCCTTGTGATGACATGGACACGTTCGTTCTTGGTTGTTCAACAAGCCGAGCAGTTGCCGATTGCATTAACTCCAGATGCATGGCAACGGGCATGGCAGATGTTGGCAGTGCTGATTTTCGCAAGTCTGATTCCAGCCTTTGGTGCCGCTCGCTATACAATTGTGTCGTTCAAGAGTGAGCGTGCGCGCTCCACACGTAAGCCTTTATGGCAACGAATCTACCTTGATATACTCTTGCTTGTCCCGGTATATTATGGTTATACCCTGCTCAGTCAACAGGGAACACTAGCCATTCTTGGGTTTGGTGGCCCAGCTGGCGATCCATTTGGGAATCCGCTGCTGTTGTTGGCACCGAGCTTGTATATTTTTGCATTTGGCTTGGTAGCAACTCGCGTATTTCCGCTGTTTATGTCGGCTTTAGCATGGATCTTTTCTGGCCTGCCGGGCGTCGCAACAATTACCGCATTACGCTATCTTGCGCGAACAGCGAGTGGTTATACTGGGCCAGTGCTTCTGCTTATTCTCACGCTGAGCCTCGCAACCTTTACCGCTTCCATGGCACTGACTCTTGATAACCATTTGTATGAACAGGCACGCTTCGAAAGCGGCGGCGATATGCGAGTGTATGATCTTGGCCAGAGCTTGGATACTTCCAGCCCATTCCCGGGTGCTGCGCAAGCCGCCCAGCAAACGCAGAAGGATACCCTCAGCGAAGCGCGCTTTCTGTTCTTGCCGGTTTCCGATTATCTGACAGTGCCGGGTGTGAGTTCTGCTACGCGAGTTGTGACCAGCAAGGTGCAATTAGTTGTCGGCGGGCAGCGTACCGATGGCCAGTTTGTTGCACTCGATCGACAAGAACTGCCGAATGTTGCCCATTGGCGCAATGACTACGGCTCTGAGTCGCTTGGCGCACTTATGAATCGGCTAGCAGATGATCCATCTTCCGTACTTGTGGAGCGTGGCTATGCTGGTCGGGTTGGGCTACGAATCGGCGACCGTATGGTCGCTCGTATGAATGATCTGGATGCTACTGTTGATGTTCCATTGATTGTGGTTGGTTATATCAACTTATTTCCAACGGTCTATCCAGAGGATGGGCCATTTGTGGTTGGAAACCTGGATTATATCTTCGACCAAGAGGGTGGGCAGTTTCCATACCATGTCTGGATGCAGGTTCAGCCGCAGGCGACAGAAAAAAGTATCTATGCTGGCTTGGTCGATTTAGGCCTTAAGGTCTTTAACAAGGGTTTTGCCCCGGATTCGATCATCCAAGAGCGCGACCGCCCAGAGCGCCAGGGCTTCTTTGGATTGCTCTCGGTTGGCTTTGTAGCCTCGGCATTCCTGACGGTGCTGGGTTTCCTCTTTTATTCGGTTCTGTCATTCCAGCGCCGGTTTGTCGAATTAGGCATGCTGCGTGCAATTGGCCTTTCATCGCGCCAATTAGCAGTCTTGCTTGGTTGGGAGCAAGCGTTGATTATTGGGGTTGGTATGCTGGCTGGAACCATCATCGGAATCTCGGCAAGCCAGTTATTCATCCCATTTCTCCAGGTACGGCGAGCGGGAACTGCACTCATGCCGCCATTTGTGGTGCAGATCGCATGGGATCAAATTGCAATTATCTATGTGGTATTTGGCGCCATGTTACTCTTGGCGGTGATTGTTATGATGGCATTGCTACGGCGTATGAAACTGTTCCAGGCCGTCAAGCTGGGCGAGGCGATTTAGGCTATGACAACAGAACCACTGATTCTGTGCGAGAATCTGGTCAAAATCTATAAGCTCGATGAGATCGAGATTGTTGCACTCCAAGGGTTGGACATGAAGGTGCAACCCGGTGAAGTGATGGCAATCATCGGCTCTTCTGGCTCAGGTAAATCGACATTACTGAATGTGCTTGGTGGGTTGGATCGGCCTTCAGCAGGGAAGGTGATTGTTGCTGGCAATGATCTACTCAAGCTAAGTGACCGCCAACAAGATCAGTATCGGCGACGGTATGTAGGGTTTATCTGGCAACAGAAGGCCCGTAACCTGATCCCCTACCTGAATACTGAGCAGAATGTTGAGCTCCCCATGATTATGAATGGGGTAGGATCTAAGGAGCGCCGGGAGTGGGCGCGTGAGTTAATTGATGCTGTCGGGCTTTCCGATCGACGCTACCATCGCCTCGCGCAGATGTCGGGTGGTGAACAGCAACGAGTAGCGATTGCAGTAGCACTCTCAAATCGGCCCGCCATTCTACTGGGGGATGAACCGACTGGTGAGCTGGATTCGCACACCGCCGAGGTTGTGTTTGAGATCTTCCATAATCTTAATCGAATGTATGGCCTGACGGTTATTCTCGTCTCGCATGATCCGCAGATCGCCCGCCATGTTGATCGGGTTGTGGCTATTCGTGATGGCAAGACCAGTAGTGAAATTCGGCGCAGCGAGTCTACTTCCACTTCGGAAAATGGTGCTAGTAAACCAGGCGATGCGCCCGAAGAACATAAGTATGAAGAATTAGTTGTGCTGGATTCAGTAGGGCGCCTGCAAGTTCCAAAAGAGATTCGTGAGCGCTACAATATTGGCGACCGGATCAGGATTGAGGAGACCCCTGAGGGGCTGTTTATTCGGCCTGTGGAGGGCTCAGTGCCGATTGCGGTAAAACGGCTCACCGAGGCCGATGAGCCACCGCCTGAGCGTTCTGGCAGGCTCAAGAAGCTTCTGAGTGGCCTACGGCGTAGAGGTTAGTCTTTTCACCACAGAGACACAGAGGCACAGAGCATCGGCAAAGAAATGGACTAGCTTTGTTCAGCCGTAGTAGCATCTGTTGTAGCGTATACATAAAGGTACCCAGTTCATGACGATAGTGGATACAATCACAACTCCTGATATTGCCGTACGTGCACGTGATATTGTGCGCGCTTATTCGATCAATAGCGAAAAAGTTCTGGCGTTACGTGGCGTAAGCTTGGATGTGCCAAATGGAAACTTTACGGCGCTGATGGGTCGCTCAGGCTCTGGCAAAACTACGCTTGTCAACATGATTGGTGGCCTCGATCAGCCAACTGAGGGCGAGGTAGAAGTCTATGGGCAATCACTGAACCAGATGAGCCAGGAGGAGTTGACTCTTCTGCGGCGCACCAAAGTTGGGTTTATTTTTCAAGCATTCGCGCTGCTGCCAATTCTCTCAGCCTGGGAGAATGTGGAGATGCCACTACGCATTTCTGGTGTGGTGTCTGGCCGTGAGCGACGCCTGCGCTCTCAGGAAGCCTTGGCACTGGTTGGCCTAGAGAAATGGGCTACTCATCGGCCCTCCGAGATGTCTGGTGGGCAGCAGCAACGTGTAGCTATTGCACGCGCACTTGTTTCGCGGCCACGGCTCCTGCTTGCCGATGAACCAACCGGTGAACTTGATTCTACTACCGGACGAAACTTGCTCACCCTATTGCGCACGATTGTGAAGACTGAAGGCGTCACCCTGATTATGGCGACACATGATCGCACTATTCATGAATTTGCTGATGATGTGTATCATATGAGCGATGGCCAGATTTTCGATCATACCCGCGAGGGAGTGAGCGTTTAATACTCCATAACGCACCCCAATCGTTTCAACCTGGTCGATTGCCATGGATTGTGGCTCGTTCTCAACCTTCAGTTGCCCTTTCTCTACTTTGTGACTTTTGACACAGGCTTATTCGTATGCTAGACTCGGCGTGTCGTTTCAGCACTTCTAGACACGGGGTCTTTTATGGCATCTGAACCATCTCGCGGCTCCACACTTACTCCACATAATCTGTGGGTTCCGCTTGCTATTGGGCTCTGTGCATATATTGGCACGCTTACAGGGGCAGCCCAAGTTTCTCTATCGGGCCTGACAACCACCTGGGTTGCGCTTACAATCCTTGGTGCAGCAGCGGCATATCTTGTTGCAGGTCGAGTGGCTGCTGCGCCCGCACAACGCCTTGGTGCGCGTGCACAAGTGGCTCAACAGCGCTACCGCATGTTAGCGATTGCGGCGGCGATGGCTGTCTATGCGACTCTTGCGCTTGGAACGTTGGCTACCAGTTCCTCAGCACTTGCAGATTGCCTCACACTGCCGTTCTGCCTCAGCATAAGCGAAGCGGCATTATTGAATAATGCCCATCGGGTTGGCGCAGGGATCGCAACCGTCTTAACGATCTGGCTGGCGGTTGAGACATGGCGTAAGCGCCCAGAGCCCATGTTACGAATGGTGGTTGCCTGGGGTCTCGGGTTGATGTTGGCGCAGAATGCAGTTGGCCTGGCACAAATCGTGGCTGTATTATCGGGTGCGGAATTGCCAATTGCCACTGTACGCTTAGCACACCTCGCAGCTGGTGCCTTGGCTTGGGCTGCTTTGGCGGCAGTCGCGGCATTGGCATATCGAGGTGGACCAGCGATCAATACTGTGGCAGGGATAGGGCGCGAAGCTGAGGTTGCCACTGCGAAACGCGGGATGACCGACCGCGCGCTCCTTGATAGCAAACCCTCGCTTCTCAAGGATTATATTAGCCTGACCAAACCTGGCGTGATCACATTACTTATCCTCACAACTATCACCAGTATGTATATTACCCCGGCAGGGATACCGGATGCATTGCTCGTGGTATGGACATCGATTGGTGGCTGGTTGATGGCATCGGGATCGCACGCATTAAACTGCTACTTTGATCGCGATGTTGATATCAATATGGGCCGCACGGCACGCCGCCCCATTCCAAGTGGGCGTATTCCTGCCTGGCATGCGCTGGTCTTGGGTATTGCACTGGCGGTAATCGCCTTTGCCATCCTTGTGATCCAGGTGAATCTGCTGGCGGCATTGTTATCGCTGGCAGGTTTGATCTATTATGTCTTTATTTATACACTCTGGCTCAAGCGCAACTCATGGAATAACATTGTGATTGGTGGTGGTGCTGGAGCATTCCCGCCATTAGTAGGCTGGGCTGCAGTCACTGGCCAGCTTTCCTGGGCCGCGTTATTGTTATGGTTGATTATCTTCTACTGGACTCCGCCGCACTTCTGGGCGCTAGCGATTATCCGCGCCAAGGATTATGCACGGGCTGGTGTGCCAATGCTGCCGGTTGTGGCCGGTGAGCAAGAGACGCGCCGCCAGATCTTACTCTACACAATCCAAATGCTTGTACTCACGCTGCTGCCAACCGCCGTTGGCATGTTGGGTATTCCATATTTACTAGCAGCGATTGTACTTGGTGCGATCTTTCTTTACTATGCTATTCAAATGCAGAAGAATTATGCGACCAATGTCACATGGGGTCTGTATAAGTACTCACTACTCTATCTCGCGCTGTTGTTTGTTGCCATGGTTATCGATCGGGTCTGGCTTGCATAGTGCGTGTAGCGATTTTCACTGAAACCTTTCTTCCTAAGATCGATGGCGTGGTCTCCATCTTGTGTCAGGCACTGGAGCGCCTTCAGCACCATGGTCATCAGGCATTAGTGATTGGCCCGCCTGATATGCCAGAATCGTTTGCTGGGGCGCGCTGTGTGCCAACAGGTGGGCCACGCTTCTGGTTATACCCCGAGTTGCGCATTAATCTGCCGCGCCCACGCATCCTCCGCGAGCTACGCGCATTTCACCCCGATCTCATCCATGTTGTGAACCCTGCATTTCTTGGCCCAACGGGGATTGCGTTAGCGCGCATGTTGCGGCTACCACTGGTTGCATCCTCACACATGGATATCCCTAGCTATACGCGCAATTATGTCGGCGAATGGGGAATCCCTGTGGCCTGGTGGTTATTTCGTACTGCCCATAATATTGCCGATCTCAATCTGGTTCCTTCATCGGCAATGCTGCATGCGGTGCGTGCTCAGGGCTACCAACGGGTGCGCTGGTGGCATCGCGGGGTTGACACACAACGCTTTCGCCCAGATCTGCGGAGTGCAGCGATGCGAGCGCGGCTTTCTGGTGACCATCCAGATCAGCTACTTGCGCTGTATGTCGGGCGTATTTCACGTGAGAAGAATGTTCCGCAACTCCGGCAGGTCGCGAATATCCCTGGCGTG
Organism: Roseiflexaceae bacterium; assembly: GCA_031362265.1. Classification (GTDB taxonomy): domain Bacteria; phylum Chloroflexota; class Chloroflexia; order Chloroflexales; family Roseiflexaceae; genus JANLSE01. The sequence goes on along the minus strand of JANLSE010000107.1, from coordinate 19,007 downwards.
CGATTGGCGCTGGTTGGCGGTGGCCCGGAGGCCGAACAGATTCGCGCGCTGTTTAGTGGAACTGAAGCCTATTTCAGTGGTTTCCTGCGCGGCGATGATCTTGTATCTGCCTATGCTTCTGCCGATGTGCTTGTCTTCCCCTCAACCAGTGAGACCTTTGGGTTAGCGCCACTTGAGGCTATGGCATGTGGGTTACCAGCGATTGCCAGTATGACGGGTGGGCTGGTTGATACACTGCGTGCTGGCGAGAATGCACTGATCTATGATCATCTCCACCCGGAACAAATCGCGGATCGTGTTGTACAATTGCGTAATGATCCAGCACTGTTTGCCAAATTGAGCGCAGGAGCATTAGCATATGCGAGCAATAAGGGCTGGCAAAGCACAATGGATGAGTTGATACAATATTATCAGCTGGCGATCCGCTTACATCGGCGAAAGCGGCGATCTAGTGCGTATTAGATTCAGCACAGACGGGTACCCTCTGGGTGCAGAGTTCGGAGTGAGGATTGAAGAGTAAACAATTCAGCAGCGTGTACCCGAATCTCAGTGTCTCGGTGTCCTCTGTGGTGATACTTCCGGAATACTTCTATGAGCAATAGCCCAACATGTCCGCACTGTGGTGCAGAACTACCAGAGACAGCGCAGTTTTGCGTTGAATGTGGCCGCGAATTGCCGGATGCGCCAACACAGGTGCAGTTGCCAAATGCACGTGTGGCACAGAGTGTGGTTGGCGGAACGATCAAGCTCGCTTCATCTGGCGCGATCCCACCTGGGCTGTGGACGTTCGATCAGCCGCCTGGTGCTCGCGATATTGTGGCTGTCTATGCACCATTGCGTGCTGTGGTTGGCGGCTGGAGCGGCCTGATCGATGCTGGATGGCAGCTCACTAATCAATTGCCACCCCATCCCGGCAGCACAATGCCACGCTTTCAGTTTTCGGCCACGCGTGAATGGTTCCCTGCATCTGGATGCGGTGCAGGAATGCGCTTAGTGGTTACCATTCTTGCGGAAGCCGAAGCCCAGGAAGGCCGCACCCGCCGTGGCTTCCGTTACCGAGCGCATTACGACCCACCAATGCAAATTGAAAACACCCGCTGGCAGGCTGAGCGTGGAGCGCATGCACTGGGGTTGCCATTGCCCGAAATTCAGATCATGGCACCACCACGTGTTATACGGATATCCGACATTCACGAGACGCCGCAAATACTTCCTGAACCGCTCGCAGTAGGCTGGGCGCGTGAGGGCAAGCTGCATGAGGCATTTCACCTGCTTGGCGAGAAGCAACTGCGTACACCAGCTGGGCGTGGTTTAGTATTAGGCTCAGTTGCTAGCCAAGGGATGATTGATCGATTCCTGCGCCGTATGCAGCGCCGCTCCTATGTGCGCCTGCTTAACCCACTGCGTGCTAGCTGGGCGGAGTGGACAAAGCTCCAGCCTCAAATCACGTCACAGGCACGCGATTTGGGCTTAGCACTCGAAACCGATGCGGTTATCGAGTGGTGGCTCGATCAACAGGGGCACGATGGCGTTGTGCTGGAGGGTGTCGCGGAACGCTACCAATACCCACGTATCGCAATCGCATTTCGGCGCGGGCAGATCGTACATGTCGAGGGTAGTTAGCAGGCCTTCACACCAAAGACGCGGAAATTTTAACGCAAAGACGCAAAGGCGCAAAGGCGCAAAGATGCAAGAAGTTATGATTCTCCTGCAACCTTGCGCCCTTATGCTCTTACGTCTGTGTGTTTACGCCGATTACTTGCTTGCCAAGAACCCTGCAACCTCAGCGAGGCGGGTAGCGTAGCCAGCTTCGTTATCGTACCAGGCTGCGATCGAGACAAGCGTCCCATCCTGAACCTGGACGATTGGCAGGTCGATAATCGACGAGTGCGTATCGCCTACGATGCGTGAAGAGGCCCATTCCTCCTCCAGGATACCCATGACGCCCTTGAGTGCCGGATCGGCAGCAGCCTTACGGAATGCGTTCTTAACCTCATCAACGGTGACGGATTTCTCGGTGATCAGGTTTAGTTCAGCAATACTGCCTGTCTTCACCGGAACGCGGTAGGCCTTACCGGTGATCTTAAGATCCTTCCAGATGAACTGCAACGCGCGCGCGGCACCCGAAGAAGCTGGGATGATATTCTCGCCTGCTGCCCATGAGTCGCGGCGATCTCGCATTGGCTGATCGGTAAGTGCCTGAGTGTTGGTATAGGCATGTACTGTCGAGAATAGGCCGGTTTTGATGCCGAAGTTCTCGAGTACAACCTTGACAACCGGGGCAAGTGCGTTGGTTGTGCAGCTAGCCATGCTGACAATCTTATGCTTCTCTGGGTCGAAGCTATTCAGGTTGATTCCCGCCAGAAGCACCGCATCACAGTCCTGGGCTGTTTTGCTAGGAGCACTCACCAGCACGCGCTTGGCACCACGATCCAGATGGGCCTGTGCGCCATCGCGGGTCACGGCACGGCCGGTGCAGTCGATCACCAGATCAACGCCGAGCGCCTTCCAGTCAGGAATGTCCTTCATCGAGTTGTAGTAAGCGATTTCACGCCCACCAATCGAGAAGCTATTCTCGGTCGATGTGACAGGCTCATGCCAACGGCCATAGTTCGAATCGACCTCAAAAACTGCCGCGAATGTTGCAGTGTCGCGGATATCTGAGATCGATACCGGTGTCCAAAGATTACCCTTCAGTGCGGCTTTCAGTGCCGAGCGTCCGATTCGGCCAAAGCCGTGGATTGCGATCTTACCCATTCTATCCTCCAATAATGTTCGAAATACAATAGGCCTGGTGTGCCTATCGATCACCGTTATTGTACCTTATTTCACATCAATTGCTGCGAGTGTTTCTGCGGTTACAATACGCAAAGCATATAAATCAAGAAGCGAGGCGCGTTGGCATGAAGATTTATACAAAAACTGGTGATGATGGAACAACTGGTCTCTGGGGTGGTCTGCGTGTCGCAAAAGATGCGCTGCGAGTGCAGGCCTATGGCACTGTCGATGAAACCAATGCCGCAATCGGGGTTGCACGTGCGGTAGGCCTGTATCCGGCACTCGATCCAATCATGGCGCATATTCAAGATATGCTCTTTGTGGTTGGTTCTGATCTTGCTACCCCCGATGCGGCTGCCAATATTCCGCGTGTGAGCGCCGAGGATACCATTATGTTGGAGCAGGCGATTGATTCATTGGAAGAAGGCCTTGAGCCCTTGCGGCAATTTATTCTTCCTGGCGGCCATTTGGCGGCGGCACAGCTGCACCTCGCACGCACAATCTGCCGCCGCGCAGAGCGTTGGGTGATCAGCCTGGCCCAAACTGAGCCGATCAATCCAGAAGTGCAGAAATATCTGAACCGACTCTCAGATTTGTTGTTCACCGCTGCACGCGCCGCTAACGCCCATGCTGGGGTGGCCGATATCCCTTGGAATAGCCCACGTATGCAAAAGAGCTAGCTATTCTGGGCAGAATGATACACAAATATGCGTGACCCTCTTTACGTATGCCCTACAACTCGTTATACTATCAGCTAGATACGTAGAGGGGTGGTACAACTATGCGACTAATCCGCCGAACCAGTGAGCGCTCTAACGACGACAATAATGCGCCGCGCCGCATTTTGGTTGCCGACGATGATCCATCGATTGCCAACCTGATCCAGATTACATTGAAGGATCCACGCTACGAGCTAGTGGCAGCCAAAAATGGCTTGGAGGCACTCAAGGCCTTCGAGAACACGAAATTCGATGTGGTGATCCTCGATGTGATGATGCCGTATGTCGATGGCTTTGAGGCCTGTCAGCGCATTCGTGAGCGATCCGATGTACCAATTGTGATGCTGACATCACGTGATGGTACCGAGGATATTGTCCATGGCTTCGAATTAGGGGCCGATGACTATATCACCAAGCCATTTAAGACGGTTGAACTCATGGCACGTGTGGAATCGATCCTGCGGCGCGTTGAGGGCTATAAACATCGCGCGGCACCGCCAATTGTGCGGATCGGTGAACTAGAGATCGATGAGCCACGCCACCGCGTTGTGGTGCGCGGCACGGATGTGAACCTGACTCCAATGGAGTTTGAGTTGCTCTATTTTCTGGCCGCAAATGCTGGGCAGGTCTTTGATCGTGAAACACTCTTCCGTGAGGTGTGGGGCTACGACTATGTTGGCGAAACCAACCTCGTCGATGTGTGTGTCCGCCGCCTGCGCGAAAAAGTCGAAATCGAGCCTTCCCATCCACGCCTGATCCTTACTGTGCGTGGTGTCGGGTATAAGCTGACGGACGCCTCCTGAACGAAGCAATGAAGCATTGAAACAATGAAGCCGGGTACCCTTTGGGTGAAGCATTGGAGCGACTATGTTCAATGCTTCAATGCTTCATTGTTTCAATGCTTCATTGCTTACACGGTCACTTCACCAACCGCTACCTTCTCAAACTCAAACTGCCCACCAATCACATCTACCACAATCGTATCACCATTGTGGAATTGGCCTTGCAGTAACGCCAGTGCCAGCGGATTCTGGATGCGCTGCTGGATGGTGCGCTTAAGCGGACGCGCCCCCAAGGCGGGGTCGTAGCCTTCGCTGCCGAGCCGCTCACGAGTTGCTTGGCTCAGTTCGAGTGTAATCTTTCTGTCGGCCAGTAACTTACGTAGGCGTCCAATCTGGATCTCGACAATCGCGCCAATCTGCTCACGGCCAAGCGGACGGAAGACAATCGTCTCGTCGATGCGGTTTAGGAACTCCGGCCGGAACTCATTCTTCAACTCGTCGAACACTTCGCGACGTACTTCTTCTTCACTTGCTCCCTGGCGCGTCAGTTCCTGAATCACCGGGCTGGCAATATTCGAAGTCATAATCACGACCGTATTCTTGAAGTTAACCACGCGCCCTTGCCCATCCGTCAATCTGCCATCGTCGAGTACCTGCAGTAGCACATTGAAAACATCGGTATGCGCCTTCTCGATCTCATCAAGCAGAATGACTGAGTAGGGCTTGCGCCGCACTGCTTCGGTGAGTTGGCCACCCTCGTCATAACCAATATAGCCAGGAGGGGCACCAATCAATCGTGCGACCGTATGTTTCTCCATGTACTCCGACATGTCGATTCTCACGGTGGCCTGCTCGTCGTCGAACAGGAATTCGGCCAGCGCACGTGCCAATTCGGTTTTGCCAACGCCGGTTGGTCCCAGGAACAGGAACGAGCCTAATGGCCGATGCGGATCTTGTAGCCCAGCCCGTGCGCGACGTACCGCATTCGAGACAGCGCGTACCGCTTCATCTTGCCCAATCACACGTAAATGGAGCCGCTCCTCCATATGAATGAGTTTCTCGATCTCGCCTTCCAGGAGGTTGCTAACCGGCACACCACTCCATTTTGCAACAACTTCGGCAACATCCTGGGCGCTTACCTCTTGCCGGAGAATTGAGCCTTCATTGGCCTGCGCTTGCTGCTCAAGAGCCTCCAATTCGCGCTGCAATTGTGGCATAAGGCCATTGCGTAACACCGCAGCCCGATCCCAATCTTGTGAGCGCTGTGCCTGCTCTAAATCGTTATGTGCGCGCTCAATCTGCTCTTTGAGCTTTGCAATGCGGGTGAGCACCTCGCGCTCCGATTGGAGCCGACCCTCAATGGCATTGCGCTGCTCTTTGAGGTTTGCCAGTTCCTGCTCCAGCTTGCCTAAACGATCCTTGCTGCCTTTATCGGTCTCTTTTCGTAGCGAAACTTGCTCGATCTCACGTAGAATAATCTTCCGATCCAGGTCATCCAGCTCCTGCGGCTTACTCGTAATTTCCATTCGCAACCTGGCAGCGGCTTCATCCACCAGATCGATTGCTTTATCGGGTAGGAAGCGATCATTGATGTAGCGATCCGAGAGTGTTGCCGCTGCGACAAGCGCACTATCGGTGATTCGCACCCCATGATGCGCCTCATAGCGCTCCTTTAGGCCACGCAAAATCGAGATCGTGTCTTCAACCGTTGGTGGGTTCACCACAATAGGCTGGAAGCGCCGCTCCAGGGCGGCATCCTTCTCAATATGCTTACGGTATTCATCAAGGGTGGTTGCGCCAACCATATGCAGTTCACCACGCGCTAGCATCGGTTTGAGCATATTGCCAGCATCCATCGCTCCCTCGGCAGCGCCTGCCCCAACGACGGTATGCAACTCATCGATAAAGATCACAATGTCGTCGCGATCCTGAATTTCCTTGAGCACTGCCTTAAGGCGCTCCTCGAATTCACCACGATATTTGGCACCTGCGATCATGGCCGCAAGATCAAGCGCAATGACCTTACTGCCCTTCAGGGCTTCTGGCACATCTTCCTTGATAATGCGCTGTGCCAGGCCTTCCACAATCGCAGTTTTGCCCACACCAGGATCGCCAATCAATACCGGGTTATTCTTCGTGCGGCGGCTGAGGGTCTGTACAACGCGGCGAATCTCCTCATCACGCCCAATCACTGGGTCGAGCTTGCCCTTACGTGCCAGATCGGTCAAATCGCGGCCATACTGATCAAGTGCACCAAATGTGCCTTCTGGGTTAGGGCTGGTGACGCGCTGCCCGCCGCGAACTTCACGCAACACCGCTAGCAGCTTCTCGCGCGTAAGCCCAGCAGCCTTCAGAACCCGCTCGACACCACCGCCAGCCTTTTCAAATAGCGCCACCAGGAGCAAATCGGCATGCACATATTCATCATTAAAGAGTGCCAGTTCATCGTGGGCGCGCATCAACACGCCGCGCAAGCGTGCCGAAACAGTAAGTTGAACATTGCCGCCACTCGCGCGGGGGAACTTCTGAATCTCTGCATTCACCTGTTGAATAAGCTGGCCAGAGGCGATCTGGAGCTTTGCAAAAACCTGTGGGATCGTGCCATCAGCCTGATTGAGCAATGCCAACAGCAGATGCTCAGGCTCTACTGTGCTATTGCCGATGCGCTCGGCGATCCCCTGGGCCTCGTTAAATGCCTCACCAGATTTTTGGGTCCAACGATTTGTATTAAATGACATAGCATGACTCCTCTCTGCAAACTGCATTTATCATAGCACGTGAGTATTGGAGTGGCATCGGAGAAGTGTTAGAAGAATGCTGGAGTTTGCGAACCTGGAATCACCACACCAAGAAATCCCATAACCACCATAAAACTACAACAAGTAGTAAGATTTAGTTGGGAATATACCAAATCGGTTATATGTCTTGACAGTTATATAAAGATATAGTACAATTGTTCTGTAAGCGCAATAGTCAAGGAGTTTGTAGCGTTGATGGGCAGATGACTTCCGGAGACGAGTCAACCATCTGAATGAATTGCAGGAACAGGAGCAGAGCCATGTCAAAACTGAAGCTGATTGCTGAGCCGGGGAAACACGAAATCAAGGCCATACGTGTATTCGACGCACCCCGTGCGCTTGTGTTCAAGGCGTATACCGATCCAACCCTGATTCCAAAATGGTGGGGTCCAGCAAGGCTAACGACTATTGTTGACAAAATGGATGTGCGCGAAGGCGGCATGTGGCGGTATGCCCAGAGTGATGCAAATGGCAACGAGTTTGCGTTCCATGGTGTCTATCATACAATTGTAGCGCCTGAGCGGGTTGTTTCGACGATTGAATTTGAAGGCATGCCCGGCCATGTAGGGCTCGAAACCCTGACATTTGAGGAGCAAGATGGGAAGACAATACTAACGAATTCGGGGATCTTCCAGACGGTTGCGGATCGCGATAGGATGCTTCAATCTGGTATGGAAGATGGTGCCGCCGAAACATGGGATCGCTTTGCCGAGCTTCTCAAAACACTGTAATGCTCATAAACCAGGCTGCCTAGCAGAGGTTGTAAATAGAGGCGCAAAGACATGAATTAAAACTATGTCTTTGCGCCTTTGTGTTACTTGAAGCTTATTGTGCCTCAACCTGTGCGGTGCTATCATATCTAACGAAATGAGATACATTTGCATTTTGGATAAGGGTGACACCGATGCGTGGTTAGCTCAATTTGGCGAACCAGAAGCAGGACAAGATAATGAAACAGATTCCGCTTTCAGAAGTGAAGAATGATCTCTCGAAATATCTACGCCAGGCAGAGGATGAAGATATCATCATTACGCGCCATGGCAAGCCAGCGGGTCTCCTGATTGGCTTTGAATCCGAGGATGAGTGGTTTGATTATCGCCTCGAACATGACCCGCGGTTTCTTTCGCGTATTGCCGCAACTCGCGCAAGTATCCGTGCGAAACGAGGTGTCCGGCTAGCGGATATTCCAGAAGATTCTGTAAATGAATGAGCAGTGTAGAGATCGTGTAAGTAAGTCCGAATAACTTCAATCCATGTAATAGTCTGATATTGCTAATTAAAAAGCCGACTCATGATAAGCCAATTCGAGCTTGAAGAAACGATTGAACCGGGCCTAAGATACACCGAGGAAACCACACGACTTGTGCGCAACCTGCCAATGCGCGATTGTTTCCTCTGGCGTGCTGGCGTCGCTGAGCCAATCAGTGGCATTAATGTGTTAGCGTTTCGCCAACGGTTTGGTGCACTATCCATTGCCGCCGAAGGTATTGGCGGTGTGGAAACCATACCAGCATTCCGCCGCCAGGGGTATGTATCCAAATTGATGCTCAAGGCCCTGGAACACATGGCCAAACGTGTGCCAGTGGCGTTTCTTTCTCATGCGATTGATGATCTATACGAAAAGTTTGGTTTTGTTAGCTGTTTAGCACAAGCACGTCTGTCAGTACAGGTTCGCAATATAGAACAGCTGGCAAACTATAACCTAGAAGCGTCTTCAGCACAGATGCGAAGCTTTTCGCAGGCCGATCTGCCAGCGATGGTCGCCTTATACAACCAGGTTCATGCCAAGCGGCCGTGGACTCACGAACGCCATGCGGCATGGGATGGGCTGCTTGCCACGCAGACATGGCATCCTGGTTCGGAGGTGATCATCCACGAGCGAGATCAGCGTGTTGCTGGCTATGCGATCCTGGATGAGCCACAATATGGCCAGCATGTCACCACCCTTGCCATCGATGAACTGAGTGCATGCGATATTGGGGCAGCTCAGGCGCTGTTGATCGAACTTGCTAGGCGCTGCTGGCAGATGCGCATAAGTGAGTTTTTGGTGCGTGAGCCACTCGATAGCCTAATAGGGAAGGCGGCACAACGGTTCGGTTGTGAATACCATCAAACATTCCCGCGTAGTGGTGGGATGATGGGAGCCATTCTTGATCGACAACAACTATTGCTGGCGCTTGAACCAGAACTACGCAGGCGCTTGCCACATTCTGATCTGCATCTTGTACACGCTGCCGCATTTGATGCATTGTGTCGCGGTGAGATCATCCCCGATAATCGCGATTTGTTGCGACTTCTCATAGGTTATTGGTCAATTAGTGACGTAGATCCATACAATACCAGCATCCTAGCGGAGTACCAGCATATCACTGAGGCATGGTTTCCCGGTGGTGGATCCCAACTCTTGCCAATACCATACGCCCATAAATTGGATCGGTATTGATCGGCATTGATCGGCCTGGCTTATTGGTTCTATTGATGGCTAGGAGTTGCTAAGCAGGTGACTGAAGGCATCAGCTGGGTTTCAGACAAGCGATGGATTGGGATGGACTTACGTTCGCGCACCAAATGGCCAAATCTACCAGATTCGAGGAGCATACCCAATGACCGCTAGTGGAACACCCACTGCTGAGTTTGCGCTTGATGCGCCCTTCGTGGCTGGTTTGTTAGCAGATCAACACCCTGATTTGGCGCATCTGCCATTGCGGGAAGTGGATGCTGGTTGGGATAACGCCATGTTTCGGCTGGGCGATGAACTGGCGGTGCGGTTACCGCGCCGAGCTGCAGCTGCAACCCTGATTGAGCATGAGCAAACCTGGCTACCACAGCTAGCAAATCAACTCTCATTGCCAGTTCCGGTGCCCTATCGAGTCGGCACACCAGCAGGCGGGTATCCCTGGCGGTGGAGTATTGTGCCATGGTTACAGGGGAAGCCAGCCGACCAGAGCGCTCCTGCTGCGGCACAGGCCGAACAGTTTGCCGCATTCTTAGGTTCACTCCATCGTCCAGCCCCAGCGAACGCGCCCACAAATACCTTGCGTGGTGTGCCACTGCGCCAGCGCGCTGCTGCTGTTGAAGAACGTATGCAACGCCTGGAAGCTAAGACGAGCCTGTTAACTCCGCATATTCGGCAGATTTGGGATACCGCACTCCAGGCGCCACTTGATGGGTCTGCGACATGGTTGCATGGTGATCTGCATCCACGCAATGTCTTGGTCGAGAATGGCATCATCACCAGTATTATCGATTGGGGTGACATGACATCCGGTGATCGCGCCACCGATCTTGCCGCAATCTGGATGCTGTTTGAATCAGCCAGCGCCAGACGTGATGCTCTCGCTGCGTATCCGCAGCTTTCGGAAGCAACCCTACAACGTGCCAAGGGCTGGGCTGTGTTCTTTGGGGTCATGCTGCTAGATTCTGGCCTGATCGATAATCCGCGCAATGCAGCCATTGGCGAACAAACCCTACGCCGTGTTGCTGAACCATTGATAGGCACCTAACGATGGAACGATGAAGCAATGAAGCGGGGTGCCTTCTGGGCCAAGCAATGAAGCGTTGGAACGGTTCTTTGGTTCTTGGTTCTTTGGTTCTTGGTTCTTTGGTTCTTTGGTTCTTGCGCTCTGCGCTCTTGCGCTCTGCGCTTTGCGCTCCGCGCTTTGCGCTCCGCGCTTACGGCACGTACACCGGCCCTGTCTGCACCACCTCAAATGCACTCCCCGGCACACCCTTAAGCTGATCGAGGTCATCATCATTCCAGCGCGGATCGGTCGCGCCACTGATATACCAGCTTGTGCCATTATCGGCCACAATCATGCCATAGGTACGCAATGCTTCTAGGATGACGCGTGAATGGCCGGTAAAACCGCTAATATTGTAGTTGGCCTTGAGGCGTAAGCGTAGACCCATCGGCGGGTCGTTGAGGTCGTTTGTCGATCCCGCTTGATGAGTGGCGGGAAGAATCGCGCCCTGCTGCGAACGCCAGACGGTGAAGCGTAGCGCATGGCGAATCTGCCCAGATTGCGCCTCATCATAGCGTGCCAGCCCAGGCAGGATTGGCAACCCAGCCGCGTCTGCTGATGTCCAGCCCAATGGTCGTAATGCATTCGATTTAAGATTCCAGATCGCGCCCGAGTCAGCATTCCAACCAGGCCCAGTGTATTGTGCATGATACAACTCATAGAGCTTGCATTCGCTCTGACGCAGAATAAGCACATGGCGGTCGCTACCAGCCTCAACAGGCGCATTGGCCGGGATCGGGTATGGGCCAGGATCACTCTGATCGCCATAGGCCAGGAAGTTTATCGGTACAAGTGGTTGCGAAGCTGGCACAACTAGATATGGGATGCCATAGCTGGGGTTTGAGCCAAAATCGGGATGCAGGAACTGATCGCCATCTGCACTGATGCTAGCGATGTACGCATTCGAGCGTGGATCAACCGCTAGCTGCGAGACATCCCTATTCCATGCGTTATCCGCTGGGAATACCTCACATCCATCGATGATCGGCGCGGCAGGCCTGCCATGAATAACCGGTAATGCAACACGATGGAGCGACCCGGCAAAGGTAACTGGGGCCACCATAAGCACAAGCAATGCGATCACACGAGGTAGTGTGCGGTGAGACATGATGGTACCTCCCTTAGTGAGGCCAGAAGACACTGAGATACGAAAATGCAGAGCACACAACGCAAACAACCCTGCGCTATTGCGTTATGCGCTGTGCGCTTTTGCGCTGCTAATGTGCGCGCTCGGTATTACCAATAAGTTGCATCATAATTGACCTTAGGTCATATATCAAATGAACCAGAGTCATTTGTCAAGAGGAACTATGAATCTCAAACAGATCACGCTGCTTCTGGCATGGGCCTTATTGTGTTCGCTTGGCCTCAATGGATGGTTGTATCAACGCAGTGAACAGTATTATCGCGAACTCAATGAAACGCGCTTGAATCCAATCGGGTTAGAGGCATTTGCCGATCAGCCGATCCTCAACCAAGCACACGGGAGGATTGCCGTGTTTTATGGCGATTCACGTGCTGCCGAATGGGTTGCGCCTGATCTGCCGGGAGTAAAGTTTGTGAACCGGGGTATTGGTGCCCAAACAACCGCACAAGTTCTGGCGCGCTTTGATGCACAGATTGTGCCGCTACGACCAGATGTTGTGGTTATTCAGGTAGGTATTAACGATCTCAAGGCGATTGAGCTCTTTCCTCAGCGGCGGGATGCGATTATTGCCGATTGTAAAGAAAATATTGCCGAGATGGTACGGCGCTCACGCATGTTGCGGAGCCGTGTCATTCTAACGACAATCTTTCCGCATGGCTCAGTTCCATTTGAGCGAATACCATTTTGGTCGGAAGATGTTGACTTGGCGATTCGTGAAGTCAACCAGTATCTGCACATCCTTGCCGGTGATCAGGTCGTAGTTCTGGAGAGCGCGACGATTCTCTCCGATTCGCAAGGTTTGTTGCGACCCGATTATGCACGCGACTTTCTGCATCCAAATGACACTGCATATACGGAGCTGAATAAAGAACTGATGAGTATGATCCGCTGATTGACGATCTGATAGCGTGAGATACAAACACGTCAACCAAGTTCACCCGCTCATACGAACCTGATGATCGAATCACACCTCACTTGTCGCTCCATTGCCCGTTGACGCTCACGCCTTCTCCCAGTTGCCGCCCCATCAACATGGTATGTGCACACCACTCAAGACGCTCAAGTGTATCGTAGGCATCGCCCAAATCGCGTGCTGCAACCACAATGCCATGCCATGCCAAAACAATCCCTAGCCCATTCTTGGCGAATGCTGCCCTGCGTGGCATGAAATTGTTGACAACTGATTCAGCCAACTCCGAAGAATGGCTTGGGTAGTATGGGATAACCTCGGTGATACCATACTTCTCTGTGTAATCATTTATGGGGAGTACAGCTTTGCCAGCTGCGGCAAATACACTCAGATAGCGTGGATGTGCGTGGAGCACAGCGCCTACCTCTGGGAATGTGCGTAGGCAGGCAAAATGCATACGGCTCTCACGGCTAATCAATGCTTGATCACCCTCGATCACACGCCCATCCAAATCACACACCAATACCATCTCAGGGCGTAACTGCCAACGATGTTTGCTCCCAAGATAGCGTGGTGTAATAAAAACCTGATCCCCAACGCGGCAACTCATGTTGCCACCAGCACTATTTGTCAGAAATCGTGTGTAAATCAGTTGCGCCAATTCGGCCATCAATGGGCGTGGGTCGCTAGCGTTTGTCATGTTCGTAGCTCCATTCTTCTATTGAATTGAGCACTATCATAGTCTTGGAAAGACACATCGTCAACTACCCGGATTCCCAACTTTCCCAAGGTACAATATCAAAGAATACATACAAACATGTACTTGACTCAATATATATATTATGATATATATCATATATTGAAAGTATATATAGTATAGTACAAGGAGAGTTATTATGGGTGAGATCGATACATTAACAGGGCTTAAAGACCGCACCAGTTTTGAGGTCGCGCTGACTCAGGCATTCACTGATGCGGATAGTGTCGCGCTGGCGCTTGCCGATCTAGATGGATTTCATGAGATCAACATGACCTATGGGCATGCCGTTGGGGATGAGGTGTTGCGGCAGGTTGCAGGTGTGTTAAGCGCAGCCCTGCCAGATCAGGTTTATCGGCTAGGGGGCGATGAATTTGCATTGCTTATGCCAGAAACAAGCCTGGAGAAGGCGTTCCTGCGAATGGAATTATTGCGTACACAGGTACTTGCAATTGATATTCCGCAGCTTCCGAGTGGCCATCGTCTGACGATAACAATTGGGGTGGCGCAGCATCCACGCGATGCCAAGGATGCCCGCTCGTTAAGTGCAGCCGCGGGTGCAGCCCAAGCCAGCGCCAAGGAATCTGGCCGTAACCAGGTTGGTCTCCCACCTACCGAGGAATCGATGGTAATGAAATCGTGTTACTACAGCGCTAGTAGCCTTGCGAAGCTCAAATCCCTTGCCGAAAAGCTCCGGCGCAAGGAATCCCAACTTTTGCGTGAGGCTCTAAGCGACATCTTGCGCAAATACGATACACCAGGAGCCATGTGAGGGGAGCATTGGAGCATTGGAGCATCGGAACATTGAAACATTGGAACAAGAACCGTTCTGCGCTTTGCGCTCACCTGCTTCAATGCTTCAATGCTTATCTCATCCGCACATATACCTCATATCCACCAATCTTCTCCAGCAAGCGGAACTTGCCCGCTGAGATCAGCGGTTCATAGAGTTGGTTGCCATGTGCGAATTCGCCTACCACCAGGTAATCTGGGTCGGACGCAAGTGCATCATACTCCACTGCTGTTGCTTGTCCGAGCAGGCTACGTCGGTTGAGTTCAACATGAGTTTGATCGGGTGGCCAGTGGTAGGAGCGATTCAGGAAGAAGTGTAATTCGCTCTCATAGGTTTCAATGCGTGTGTTAGCTGGTGTTTGGGTATTGAAGAACAGTGCTGTACGTTGGGCTGAATCATCATTGAAGAGGAGATAGTAGCGGCTGAGTGTCAGTATCCCAAATGGCAGGGTTAGGATCAATACCAGAGTGGCTAACCAGGCTTTCGCTGCATTACGTGAGACACGCCGCTCGCGTAGTGGGGCAGTCATGCGGCGTAGGGTACCGAACCCATCGAACCCATGCGTCAGGTCGCGCAGGAGTGCTGCAACAAACGGAGCCGCCAGAAATACTGGTGGAAACATGTAGCGGGGCACACCTACCGAAAGCAGTATAAACCAGGCCATCCAACTACCAGCCAGGGCTAAAAGAATCACACGGATGATGATCTGTCTGGGTTCACTGCCACCACGCAGATCCTGCCAGACGCACCATGTGCCGTGGAGCAAGCCGATTGCCGAAACGAGGCCAAATGCCAAGAACATGGTGAGTGCAAACACACGATTGCTGGATTCTGTGACAAATGCGGTCACATCAAGCAATCCGGTGACTCCATGCACCGCGAACGGTGGTGCTGCCAGCAGATTATACCCTGCCTGAAGTTGTGGTAGGAGTAGGTACGCGCTTACCAACACGGCTGCCAAAATCACCGCAATTCGCCAGTAGCGTAGAAGTAATGCTATGCCAATACCACCCAACAGCCCAACCACCAGAAACGGTAGGGTTTGCGCCTTCAACGAAAGTGCAATTGTCAAACAGCATAGTGCCGCGACCCACCAGAGCAACGATCCAGAAGCATATGAGCGCCAAGATGGAACCTTCCCTGGTTGTATGGCTTGGGTCTCCGTGTCTCGGTGTCGCCCTATTGCTGCAAGCGCACATATCATTCCTGCGAGCAGCATAGCCAACATGGGGCCTTCTGCCAGTACTTGGCGTCCTTGTACCAGCATATGCAACTGTGGATGTGGCGCGAGCAGTAATGTAACTACCAGGGTTGCCCATGCGATTTGCCGGTCGAAGAGGCGCAGTGCCAACAGGCATAATAAGCCTAACGCCAGAATGGCGGCCAATACCAGGGGTAGGCGACCCTGCCATAGCCCAATGCCAAACACACGAAAACTCAGCGCTACCGCCTCTGTCACCGGGATTGCCGCTTCCAGGCCATTTGCTACAGGTACACCATCCAGCAGCCGCGCATACATGCCGCGCTCAGCCAGATTCCGTGCCACCGAGAGTGTCCAGCCCTCATCCCACCATGCTGGCGGCCCGCCCAGATTCCATACCCCCGCGAGCAGCAAGAGGCCAAATATGAGCAAAGGTGTACCGTGCTTACGAATCATGAGAGCAACTCATAGAATCAAGCGTTTGAATTATCGCACCGTTCCAACGTTCCAACGCTCTGTGCTGTATCCCTTCAGTTGTGTGCTCCACTAGGCAAGTTTCCGCGCCACAATCACATATGCAGCACTTGTCAATTCATCGCGAGAATAGGCTGCAAGTTCAGCGGCTATTTCGGATGTTAGCCATTCCTCACCTTCACGTAGCGCAGCCTGATGAGCAATAATCTCAAAATGCCTTTCAAAAGCTTGGACATATTGACTTATGCGCCATTCATTTAGTGGAACTGTAAATGGTAAGCGTCGCTTGCGCAGATGATCCCAAGGATCTATATTGGCAGGAAACTTCTGCAATGGCACCTCGAGTAGCTTCACATTATGCCCACCAGATAGACTTGTGAAGACATGAATACATATCCAGGCAATACCACCTGGGCGTAGCACCCTATGGAGTTCAGCAACTACAGCAGGCACATCCAGAAAGTGCTCAAACGCTGCGACAGATGTTGCTAGATCAAACAAATCGTTCTGAAATGGCAATTTGCCAACATCACCACAGACCAATGTGTCGGCTCTGGTATGCGGTGTCGCTCCACGCAGCCGCAAATTGTAGAGTCTACGTGCGACAATATATGCCAGGTCTGTTAGGCTACGCGGAGCTCGATTAACATAATCGATGCCATAAATATCATGTCCGCCTCCACGCAACAGAGCGTATTGGGGTCTTAATCTCCCATTTGCAAGATCCATGACACGCAATGGTTTGGTTGTATTCAAATATGGTGCAATATCTTGTTCTCGCAGTTGAGCGAGCGACTGTTCGATATGTGTTCGCTGTCCATTAACCAGCTGCCAAGCAAATGTAGGCAGCTCACTGATATGTGGTTTCATGTAACTTTTCCTTGGCTCTTGTCTTAACGGTAATGAGGAAGAGCGCGCCCCCGAGCAAGCTACATATAATTTGCAGCACTCGGATAAGAAGCGCAAGTGCCAATGCTGGTGTAGCCATGATTCCATAGTAGCCCAGAATCAAGACAAATAGGCTCTCCTGGATTCCTAAGCCATTAATCGTCACTGGTATTAATAATGAGAGTGAAACGATCAGCAATAGCCAAACTGCTGCTCCAGGCGTGGTTATAATCCCCAGTGCAAGAAATGCATACCAATAGGCAACTACCAATACTGCCAGGGCAAGCGCCGAATAACAATATCCAACTGCAAGTAATATCAGAACCTGAGCTAGGGTACGCTGGTTGCTCTCAACATATTGCTGGAATATCTGCTTAACTTTGGTTTGGAATGCTGGTAGCCAGATCCAAGCGACAATCGTTACAATACTCAATAGCCCACATAGCCCTAAGAATAACTCAATATAACGAACTGTGGAAATACGACTGATCAAAACTTCGATGCCTGCCGGTAAACCCATCACAATCCCAGCGACTAATAACAAACTGAGCCCAAGCAGGCCAATAACGCGATCTATGGTTACAGATATTGCTGCTTGAGAAAGTGGCATCTGTGTGCGCAATAATATAACGCGCAGTACATCACCACCCATTCCTGTTGGGAGAAAGTTATTGCTAAAAAGCCCAGAACCATAATAACGCGCAAATGTAGTGTAGCCGATTGTTGGGTGTTGGGTAAGATATTTCCAGCGCGCAATATTGATTGCATGATAGAATATTAAAGTAAAGACACTAATTATGGCAAAAGACCACCTAAGATTAATAATGTGCCCCTGAAAACTTAACCAATCAATAGATCGTAGTAGAAAATACCCTAAAACGAGCATTACTGCTATCTGCACTGATCGGATTAAGAACTGGAGATGTGCAGATTTCATGCTATGTTCGCTCAGCAAGGACAAAAATCTCATCACCATGTGTCGTGCGATTCAATCGGAACATCTGGTAAATGAGTTCTGCAATTCCTTTCCGAACCAGGCCATATTTACCGCTGGTGCCCGCTCCACCAATAACGGCGTTAATGTCGCGATAGATCGGCGAAAATAAAGGAAACCCCCACTCAATTGTTTTGATGACTTTTAAATCTGCCGATTCTAGTTTTTGCACTAGTTCACCATAGCGATAGTTACGCACATGACCCCATGCCTCAGGTTCATGTGCGCGCATTCTGCCCTGAACTGTTGCGATTAATAGGTAGCGTCTTGTGAGCTGGGCAAGATTTCTGATCGCAGTCACATCATCTTCGATATGTTCAAGAACATCGGTGCAAAGCACGACATCAAATGAGGAATGAAACGAATTCTGTGTCAAATCCATGATCGTAAATGCTGCATTTGGTAGCCGTCGTTGTGCCATCTGAAGAGCAGCCATGGAGAAATCAGAACCATAAAGATTGGCGTTTGGAAACAACGTGGCAACATCAGCAAGGAGTGCGCCTTGCCCACACCCAACATCTAGTACTGTATCAAACTTGAGTGGGTGAAGCAACTCCAGAATCAAACGCCGCATATGCCGAGCGTATGGACCGTAGTTTTTCATATCATCCCAATCGGCTTCCCAATGCTGATTATAGACAGACCGTTCCATCGCATCTACCTCTTTGGAATGCGGCTTCGGTAATGGATGTATGGAAGGCTTACTCATCGCGCGCTCCTTGATCTGCGATTCGCTCAAATACAAATTTATTACACCCAGTCGATACCTGTGCAGGTACTAATGATGTCCTGGCACAAATGTATCGCGGTTACGCTCTGAAACAGTACTACGCTTTGCGCTCTGTGCTGCTCTCCACACCGCCAGCATCAGCAACGCCCATAGCTTCTTGCCATGGTTTACCCGCCCGCGATCATGCTCGGCGAATAGCTGCTGTACCGCCGCCGGACGAATCCATTCATCCAGGGTGTGATTATGGATTAGTCGCTCACGCGCCCAATCGCGCAGTTCGCCACGCAGCCAGGGGCCAACTGGCACCCCAAAGCCCTGTTTGCCACGCGCTGTAATCTCAGGCGGCAGTTTGTCGCCAAAGGCCGCTGTCAGCAGCCACTTGGTGCGCCCTGCACGTACTTTGAAGCGTGCTGGCAGTTGAGCAGTCCATTCTACCCAGTTGTTATCCAGGAAGGGTGCACGTGCCTCCACAGCATGTGCCATGGTCATACGGTCGGTTTTCGGCAAGAGATCGC
>JANLSE010000092.1:0-2587 GCA_031362265.1 Roseiflexaceae bacterium | reverse complement strand
GGCTAGGATACACTGAAGCGCCGAAACAACAAGCCGTACGTTGGTGGGATGTGGGAGTAGGACAGGTGGTATAGAGCGTGCAAATAGTGCGCATGAGGATTTATTTTGATGTTGGATCACTATGTCGCTTCACTCGGAAGGCAACATCGAAGGCAAGCAGCGCACGCCCTAGATCAGAAGTTTCAACTTCTCGCTCGCCACGCCGTTCCATCAGGCCATGGATAATCAACCTGTCGGTCCGTATTTTAGCCGTTTCTTTCGATTCTTCTTGCCACGTTTCTCCGGCGGGAGCAAGCGCAAGCGACTGTTGACTCAATGTTTCCGGGAAGGATGTGATGTGTTCGCCTATGTGCAGCACCGCAAGATCGCGTTCACTCGTTTGCTGGCGGAGATAGCTCAGGTGTCTTGCATTCTTTTCTTCCGCTTTGGGACGAAGCAAGACAATTGCGGCGATGGCACTGATGACAGTGACACCAATCGCGATCATATACCAGGTATTGCCCTGTGGCGCTTGTGCCATTGCGACACCAACCGCGACGATTAATCCAGCAACAGCAATTCCATTCCCCCATTCGCGGAGATTATTCATTCCAGACTCCTCAGTCAGTCAAGCATAACTCACTTCATCAAAAAGTGAGCGTATCTCTATAATGCTGCATATAATAGCAGAGGGCTGGCCAGGGTTACAAGGTGAGAGCGGCAGTAGTTTCGTACATACACGGTGCCACTCACCGTAACGTAATACCACAGAAATAGCACACCTGTAGCATTCACAAAGGCTGTACGGCATGCTAGGATGGTAGCATTATCGTTCACTACTACTGGGATATTGAAGCTGATGGGAACGGGTCAGTACAGAAGAAGTGATGATGAAGTCAAGCAGCAAAACACTATTCCTTGTAGCTGCCCTCATGTTCCTTGTGGCATGTGGCGGATCGCGGCCAGTTGCCCCAACTGAAGTGTCAACACCCGTGCCCATGCCCATACCAACTGAGGCCGAGCCACCGACGAATACACCACAACCAACGCGAACACCAGAGCCTACCCGTGCGCCTGAATCGACTGACGTACCCACGCCGGTCGCCATGCCGATACCAACCATTGCGCCACCAGCGACGGAAGCGCCTGCTACCGCAGATACCCCGGCACCCGAAGCCACGGCAGAACCAACCGCCATTCTCCAGCCAACGATTGTACCGCCATCTCCTGAGCCGAAGCCGTTACCACCCGCATCGTATAATGGATGTCAGGCCGATCCGAACCCAGGTGCAGCGCCCGACTATCCCGTAAAGATTGCCGCTATCGACAAGAGCGCAGAGACGGTAACGCTTCAGAATGTGAGTGGCGAGGCAATCAGTCTCGACGGTTGGCATATGTGCAGTATTAAGGGCAATCAACAGCATCCGATTGGCGGCACTATCCAGCCAGGCGAATCAATCGTATTCCCAGGCCCATTAGCAACTATTTGGTCAAACAGCGATCCTGATGATGGGGCGCTCTATAACGCGAATGACCAGCTCGTGAGCTACTGGAACGATTAAAGGAATTGTAATGTATCGACTGCTTGTTATCGCCTTATTCCTTCTGGCTGCTTGTGGTGAGCCTGACCCGCTCATTTTCAGCAGTTACTCGGTATTGCATGCATTCGATGCGGCTGGTGTTTCGGTAACCGATGTCCGAAGAGGTCGGCTTGACCCGAGTATTCCTATACCAAACAGCTACGTTGAGCACGTAGACTTTCTTGTTCCAGGCCTCAGCAATACGGGCGGGCAATTCTTTATCTGTGTTACCAAGAAGGATTGCGACCCGATAGTCGACGCACTCAAGAACCTGACTGGATCATACATTTACCAGAGCGGTGGCGGACATGTTGTGCTTCAACTCAGTGGCCAGCTCACCTCTAATGAAGCTGCAAAGTTCGCTCGTGCGATTAAGCCACTACCATAAGGAAATGCTATGCGCCGATTCTTCATTGCCTTCGGCCTGGTCACCCTGCTTGTCTGGCATGCCCAGGCGCAACAGCCTGCGGGTGCGGCGCTAACTCCGAAGTCACATATGCCCATGATCTTTGGGGCAATACCGACGCCGACCAACACCCCAACGGCAACAGCAACGAGTGGCCCAGCGGCAACCCCAACACGCAATCCTGCTCAATGCGCCGCTGAGTATCCGACCGTGTGTATTCCGCCTCCACCGCCCGATCTGAATTGTGGCGATATTGTCTTTCGTAACTTTACCGTGCTTCCACCTGACCGCCATAAGTTCGACACCGATCATGATGGCGTAGGGTGCGAGGGTGCGTAAGTGAACCGTGGTTCACACAGAAAGATAACCAATGGAAGAGCAGGATAACCAACACGCGACAAAACTACCTACGCGAGGGATAAGGCTCGGTGAACTCTCTGCATTTAAGATCGATGATGCTATCAAGCTAGAGCCTCTTCAACGACTCATCGATAGTGCAAATGCCGACATGTCGAGGCTGCTTCAAGGTGTAGGGCAAACCATACTACAGCAGGCATCTGCGAATATTGTGAAGTTTGCTCAAAGCACAGCTCAAAACATACTACAGGACATATCTATTGAC
>JANLSE010000017.1:0-18175 GCA_031362265.1 Roseiflexaceae bacterium | reverse complement strand
CGAGCCCTCACCCGCGTGCGAATATGCGTCAAATTTTCTACCGCTATCGCGCGCTTTGTGCGTTCGGCCTTCGCAACAATCTTTTTGGAGAGACAGTGGTTCACATCTTTCGCGAATCGAGCTTCTTGCCCAGACAACCGTTTCAGTCGGTGCCGACTGCGCTTCGTGCCGAGCCGTTGCAACTTGTTTCTGAGTCGCCGATGCCGATAACGGACGTTCTTGATGGCGCGCCCGCTGTGGACTTCCCCATCGCTGTCAACCGCGATATTGGTCACACCCAAGTCGATGCCCAATACGCCCTCAACATCGATCAATTCAGGGTCAGCAATCTCAGCGGTAGCGAACAAGTACCAGTTGCCGCGCACGAATGCCAGATCACTCTCACCTTGCCGAAACGGCAACAAGGCGCGCTGATGTTCGCCACACACGAATGGGATGGACTGGCGCTTGTCGACCGTCCAGATCGATACCGACGAATCAGGAAGCGCAAACGAAAGGATGCGATCATCATAGGCGATTGCCGATGTCGGGCGGAACGTGCGCTTCATGTTGGTATCCAGTTTGTAGGCATCGCCAACCTTCGACAGCGCACGAATAACCATTTGCGCCGTCAAAGAAAAGGTTTCTCGTACCGACTGGTAGCACAACTTTTGCAGGGCAAACTTGCCAAACGTATGACTATCCCACGCGACCTGACTGATGTAGTTGCAGGCTGCGTTTGACGTCACCAGCGTGCGCGTCAAGGCGTCCGCCTGTGTGGATGTTGGCAGGAGCTTTAGTTGTATCGTTATTTTCACTATAGTGAAGTATACTATAATCCGCACGTTTGTGCAAGTGTTCGCTCAAGCGAGCTAAAGCAAGGCTCGAACGCCCACCAGCTTTAGCGGCAGGATGAGCGACTAAAGGAGCTTCATCGCGATGAGGATCGCCCAACCTACATTGGGCTAACCAACACCCTCATGGCACCGGTTGCTGCACTTGCCCCGCTGATTGGCGGTTGGCTCGCTGCACAGTTTGGTTTTCCAACAATGTTTGCCTGCGCTTCATGTATGGCAACGATTGGTGCCGCACTACTCTGGCGCTGGGTACGCGAGCCGCGCAACCATGCAATTGCAAGAAGTAGGCCAATCGCAGGTGAACACCCATAGATACAACCAGATTAGCGGCAGTAATCAACCCTCTGCAATAAGCATAGCGATACAAGGAGGCCAAGATGCCAGACCCACAATTACACAAACAGATCATCAAAGCTGCGAAAGCAGGCGATCTCGCGACGGTACGCACTCTGCTCGAAAGTGATGCCTCGCTGGTGGGAGCACGTGATAGTGATGGCTCGACACCACTACACTGTGCAGCATGGAAGGGACATGCCGAAATCGCTACACTCTTACTGGATAGTGGGGCAGATGTCAATGCGAAAAATAAGAATGATCATTGGGGCGATACTCCACTGCATGCAGCTGCACACGGCAATCAACGGGCTGTTGCAGAGGTATTACTCGCACGTGGCGCCGATATTCATGCGATCAATACGTTTGGCCGCAGGCCGCTGGATGAGACTGAAGCTCACCGCGCCACCGCAGTTGCGAATCTACTCAAGAAACATACAGAGGCACAATAATCTGGCGGCGGATGCCAGTACGAAATAAGCACGATCCGCCACGAATCAGCACACTAATAGCATCCAACTGGTACGGTTATTTCGCATAGTTTCAGGAGAATGTTATCAGGATATCCACAGCCAACCACTTGTGCTCCTCCTTCATCCTCGGAAGCGGCTACATATCCGCTCATATAACCGACGCACCTAACAGTGAGGAATCGACTCATGCCCAGTTTTGGGTTTGCACTACTCCTCGTTGCTCACCCGCTAAGTACACTCGTAGAGGCCGATTCAATAACCCTGTGCATGCATCCAATCGGCAAATACCTCGATCCAGTGATCTGCGGGAAGGTCTTGTTTCCGCATGCCAAAGCCATGGCCACCCTGAGCGTAGATATGGAGTTCAGCAGAATGACCAGCAGCTTGCCAAGCATTATACAGTGCAAGGCTTGAACGAATCGCCATCTGGTCATCGTGTGCTAATACCATAAAGACTGGTGGCGCATCGGCTGGCACAACCACCCCTTCAAGTGGCGCACTATAGATAGGCGCGGCAAAGTTGGGGCGGCTTTCAGCATCATACTGCGTCGCAACACATGTTGTTACAACGCCACCTGCCGAGAAGCCCAGGATGCCAACCCGATCGGGTGCGACACCCCACGTGGCAGAATGCTTGCGAATGAGCCGCACTGCCTGCTGACCATCGGCGCTAATCAGGGGCACCAAATCGCCAACCAAACCACGCATCCGTTGCCGATCTGCCATGGTTTCGTTAAACCGCTGAAGAAATGCCTGCTCCTCCACGGCAGTCTCAATCAAGCGGTAACGCAAAATACATGCCGCTATTCCTCGCGCAGCAAACCACTCGGCCACCTGTGTACCTTCATGCTCAATTGCCAGAAAGTGGAATGCGCCACCAGGACAGATAACCACTGCCGTGCCTGTGGCAATTTCAGGGCGCGGCAGATACACCGTCATGCTTGGTTGGGTCACATTCCGTACTAACAGGATGTTGATCGGCTCACCAGGATTGGTTACCTGCTCATGTTGTGTCCATGTTTCTGAGCCTGGAGCACCATTCGGCCAAAGCGGAAGCACGAACGGCTCTTGACGATACTGAGACATACGAAGCTCCTCTGTCTTAACTTATACTAATCGTTGAATAGCACCTCAACGAGTGGGCTCTGAGCTATCCATGTTGCCAGATCGGCCTCGCGGCCAATGCGCTGCGTGATAATACTAAGCACTGCCAATTTGACATCTGGATCAACAGTCGGCACTGCCCGCGCAGCCAAATCGGCCTGAAGCGACTCTTTGAGATGGAATGTGAACGCCGGGTGCGCCTGTAGATTCGCATACCAATCACGCTTGCCGGGCAACCCTGTGATATAAATCCGCCCAGCGACATTATGAAACCAGATTTCGATCCGACGCGGCTGGTTGCTGCTACGCCCGATCGTTGTGATATCAATCATTCGATCCTTGGCCAAAGCATCGCGAATAGCTTGATCCATTGTGGAGATTCCTTTCCAAAGAGCCAGTTTGTGTCTTCAATACTTATGGGCACACCAACAAGCATACCATATGAATGGATGTGAATATTCATAACTTGACTGACTGAAGAGCTACCGCTATGCTGCTTATAGCAGTCCTATCTGCGTCGCCCTAAACCGGACAGGTTTACAATCCCTGGAGTATCTATGCGTTCTAAGCAGCGCGCGACCCCACAAACACAACCACCGCAGTTTGATCATCCGCAACCAAGCGACCCAACTGCCATCGAGATGCTTGAATCACAAACCGGCTATGCACGCCAGCTTTGGGCTGGAATACGCTTTGATTCACAAACAGCAGAGGATATTTCGTTTGAGCAACTGATTGTACGTGGCGCAAGCTTTCAACATGCCGAATTGCCATTACTTCAGGCTAGCGATTGCCGCTTCGACAGTGCCGATTTTGCGAGTTGCGTTCTCAACAAAGCATACTTCAGGCGTGTCGAGTTGCTTGGCTGTCGCCTCATGGGGATGACATTAACTGATGCCGATCTTGCCGATGTGCGCTTCTCACGCTGTAATCTGTCCTTAGCACGCTGTTGGTCATCCACCTACCGAACTGTGCGATTCGAACATTGCTCACTGCAGGAAGCCTCATTTGATGGAAGCGATCTAAGCGGGGCAATCTTCACAAAATGCGATCTCACAAAAGCAGATTTGCGCAATACGAAGCTGAAACAAACCGATCTACGCGGTTCGATTATTACTGGAATCCAAATCAATGCAAAGGATCTTGCCGGTGCGATTATTGACCCAAGCCAGGCAATCGAGCTCATTCACCTGCTGGGTGTGATTGTCCAGCCTGAGGATGTCTAGTTGTTGCACAAATATCTATATTCATGACAATCTTCTACAACATGGTATACTATATATGTTCCTTCCCTATACCACGGAGAAACCATACCATGATCGATTTTACACCTGTTCGCAATAAGGAGAAATCCCATCGCGAGCTGCTGGGCCACTACACGGTTGCTGAATTACGGCAACTGACACATGAGATGATCGATACGCAGCTTGGGATGATTGCCGAATGCGATGATGCTGATGTAGTATTCGTACCAAGCGACCCACAAGCCAACGACACCTATGCCAGTAACACCAGCGATGTCAATCTGCCATGGACATTAGGCCATGTGATTGTGCATGTTACCGCATCATCAGAGGAATCTGCGGCATTAGCAGCTGAACTTGCGCGCGGGGTTCCGCATCGCGGTGGCCGCTCACGTGCCGAAGTAGCCTGGGAGACTGTCACAACGATCGCTCAGTGCCGGGCACGCCTCGAAGAGAGCCGCCGTATGCGCCTTGCAAGCCTAGACATGTGGCCAAATACCCCAGATACAGAAAATGGGTACGCCTGGCGCGAGGGCATGGATCCGCTCAATGCACCCGCTCGCTTCTGCCTTGGTTTTTCACACGATACCGATCATCTTGGCCAGATAGCTGAAATTGTGCGCCAGGCTCACGCAACGCGTGGCTAGAATGGGCATTCAGTGTGGAGGGTAAAAGCAGATAACTGATGGCGAATCAACCACTATCGTTGGTTCATAATCTTTGATGCGAACCTGTGCCCTCCACCCTTCAGCGGCCACTACTCACCCTCGATTGATAGCCCACGTATAAACGACAACCGAGGTTCCACAATATCCATGCCGCAGAAGCGCCATTTCCGATTTCGCATCATATTCTATGCCCAAACCTTCCTATTTCTGATCCTGCTGTTCGCATATCCAGTAGGAGCCATCCTCAGGCTAGGGATAACGCCAAGCGTATGGGCGGATTTGTTAGGCGACCCCTATTACCAAGGCGTTGTGTGGTTCAGCTTCTGGCAGGCGCTTCTCTCCACTAGCTTAACCCTGCTGGTTGGCGTTCCGGCAGCATATGTATTTGCCCGTCTGCGCTTTCCTGGGCATCGTCTGCTACGTGCATGGACGCTCGTACCATTTGTATTACCAAGCGTTGTTGTCGCAGCAGGGTTTGTCGCCCTCCTCGGGCCTAATGGCCTTATCAACGATCTAACCCGCACGCTTGGCTGGCCACCAGTACAGATAATCGGCACCCTAAGTGCCGTACTCCTAGCCCATATCTTCTACAATATAGGCCTGGTTGTGCGCATGGTAGGCAGCTTGTGGGTTGGAATCGACCCACGTATCGAGCAGGCAGCTGCCACGCTTGGCGCTCGGAAACTCACCATATTTTGGCATATTACACTACCACTACTCATGCCAAGTATCGCAGCAGCAGCGCTATTGATATTCATCTTCACCTTTGGGAGTTTTGGCATCATCCTGCTGCTTGGTGGCCCACGCATGGCAACCATTGAGGTGGAAATCTACCGACAAACAACCCAAAACCTGCATCTTGGTATTGCCTCTGGGCTAGCCTTGCTACAGGCAATTGTAACCCTCACTGCAGGGTTGTTCTACACAAATATGGAACAAACTGTTGGGCAAGCACAGCTCTGGGCGCGCCCAACGACACTACGCAAACCACAGGGTATTGTGGAATATATATTCCTCTCGAGTGTTATCAGTGTTGTGCTACTGCTGATGCTTCCGCTGTTTGCATTGGCATGGCGCTCCCTCACACTACCAGCCGCGCCACGCCTCCCAGCAGCACTCACCCTCGATTATTACCGTATGCTTGACGAGAACCGACGTGGTTCGCTATTCTATCTGCCACCTACGCGGGCCATCGCAAACACGCTTGGGTTCGCAACCCTTGCAACGATCTTAGCGTTGCTGGTAGGGATTCCAGCTGCATATCTGATCGGTAGCCAGCGATCAAGGCACCAAGAACAGCAGCAGACGCCACAAGCCATCCATGCACAGCCAACATCGCCCTTATCCAATACTGGTTGGTTGCGTGGCGCGCGATTCTTCAATATCTTGGTAACCTTACCAATTGGCGTGAGCACAATCATGCTTGGTTTGGGCTATATTGTTGCATGGGGGCCATTCGGCATATTGGATTCGCCATTTATGATCCCAGCCGCGCATGCCCTGCTCGCATTCCCATTTGTGGTACGGACGCTTGTGCCTGCGCTTCAGGGGCTCAGCCCGCGATTACGCGAAGCAGCACAAACATTAGCCGCTACACCCACCCGAATATTGCTGGCCATAGAACTACCGCTACTTGCACCTGCACTAATAAGCGCGGCAGTCTTCGCATTCACGGTCTCGGTTGGCGATTATGGTGCAGCATTATTGCTTGCGCGACCTGAATATCCAACGATCCCAATTGTGATCGCTCGGTTTTTAGGCCAACCAGGCGCTGCCAATTATGGCCAAGCACTTGCACTGAGTACTATATTGATGGTTGTCAGCATCACATGTTTCTTATTCATCGAAAGAAGAGTAACAAACTAAACCATTTCTGTACTACAAATTGTCGCTGCATTTCTTGTTGTGGTACTCTATTACTGGTCTGATCATCATACCGCAAATGAACCGATTGAACAGGCAGACAGCCGTAATGCAAAGATCGCGATATTTCCTTATTCTAACGGCTTTCCTTGCCATCGCAGCACTCGTTGCGATCCTCGTATGGTACCCAAACCAAAGGAACGAGCTACTCGGTCCTGATCAACTCCTATTAAGCGGCAGTACACACGATGCACTCACGGCCTATCGAAGGGCAGCAGCATCCCATCCAACGGAGGCCGCACTATTGGTGCGGATTGGCCTGATCCATACCCTACGTGGCGAACCTGCCGCAGCGCAAATTGCACTAGCAAGCGCACTTGCAGATTCCGCAACTGGCGATACCTACGATCTGGTACGCTTGACTCAAGGGGCGCTTGCTGCACGCCATTCAGGCTATGGCGATCCAGATCAATTCTGGGGGCTGCTCAACCCACAATCATCCCTGGCCGCTCAGCGTGATACACTCGCTGCGGATCGCTTGGTACAGCAGGGCCGCTATGCCGAAGCCGAAGCAACATACCGCAGCGCACTACTTGCCCACCCAAGTACGGCCTGTGCAGCCCACACCCACACTGCCCTTGCATTACTGCGTGCTTCTAGCGATACACAAACTGCGCGCGAAGAATTACACCTTACATTTACGCCTGCTACAAATACTGATCCCACTACAGTTCAATTACTGGCCGATTTACTCTTACCAAAGCACACAAACCTTCCAGATAAACTCACAGCTATTCTCGATGCAGAAGCGCAATCCCGCCCACAATTACTTGGCCAGCTTTACCTTGAGTTAGGATTCTACCCACTCGCAGAATCACAATTTGCTCAAGTTCCAGCGGATGGACAACTCGGGCTAGCAGCGGCAACCTATATGGCCTACGGGCATTGGCTCAGTGGCGATCATGCGGAAGGGCTAGCGCAACTACAACGGATTGTCGAGCAACATCCTGAGGAATCACGTGCACGCGCCTTATTGGCATTAGCCGCACTCAGTAGCGCAGATCCTGCTGCTGCACGCGAGCAATTGGCAATCATTCAAAAAACTGCCCCAAATGAACCTTCTACACATTTGGCATGGGGGCAGTGGTATGCAGCCCAACGCGATTACGTTGCTGCTGCCAATGCATATCGTCAAGCACTCGATCGTGCACCATTGGGTGAGCGTGAAACATATGCACTCTATCTGGCGCGCTTCTTTCTCGACTCAACACTTGATGTCTGTAGCGCAGGCCTGCAAGCAGCTGAAATCGCAGCCGATAACACAAACCCAAGCAGTGCTGCGCTCAGTGCTCTAGCACAAGCTCGCCTCGCCTGTAACGATCCCCAAGGTTCGCGAACTGCAGCCGAACGAGCACTTCAGCGCGACTCAACCGATCCCGAGGCACACTATCGGCTTGGCCAGGCACTTGCCCATTTGGGCGAACGCAATGCTGCTCAACAGGCATTGATCGCCGCCGCTGACAACGATTTGGGCGGGCATTGGCAACAACGCGCCGAGGATCAAATGGCAATCCTCGGCCTGAACTGACCCGCGCATCCGCATTAGTGCTTAAGCAACCCATCGCAAAACACCCCCAAAATCGCTGCAATTGTGGCCTGCGATTCGAGTGTGCCACGCGTTGCATCAGGTGTAAAGAATGGGTATGCCATACCGAGCAAGATCCAGGTGGTTAGGTGTGAATCGAGTGCACGCAATTCGCCACGCTCGACAGCATTACGTAGTGTAGCTTCGATCCGCCCGATAAACTGCGTATAATAGCGCTGGCCAAACTGCGCCTGGGCTTGAGCTGTCAGATGGGTCAATTCATTACTGGCTACTCGCATGAGTGCACGTTGGTGGGGTGGCTGCGCAAAGATAGCCTGCAAGATTGCCGCAATCTCGGCGCGCACACCAATTCCAGCGGGTTGGGATGCAATCAGTGCTGCTTCCAATTGGTCCATGCAACGATTGAGAATTGCAAGAAAGAGTTGCTCTTTGTCTTGAAAATGGTAATACAACCCAGCCTTCGAAATCCCAACAGCCTCGGCAATCTCGCGCATCGAAAGGCCATGATAGCCTTGCTCCACAAAAAGCTGTGCTCCAGCATCCAGAATTCGCACTTGCACACTATCAACTTCGGCTGTGGTCATCTCAGCACCTCAATCCACTTGGCTATGCAGCTAGTATGCCAAAACTTGCAATCTCAGGAAACACCAACCGTTGGGTTACGTTGCATGGTAGCAAGTTCTTCAGTACGACCCTTCAATTGTGTTGCGGCCAGTGTCAGTAGCAGCATAATCGCGCCACTCACCACAAACGCTGTTGCATACCCACCAATACCGCTTTGAGTAGCCGAAATTGCGCCAATTGCTGCCGCGCCAGCGATTTGTCCCAAGCTAATCGCGATACTCAACAACCCTTGGGCCGTTGCGCGCTGAGCAGAATCGACTTCATTGAGAATGATATAGCGAAGTGCAGCACCCAACAAAATCCCGATCCCTAAGCCAAATAGCAGCGAGAAAACATAGTATACGATAAGATTAGCCGCAAAGAAACCCTCAATAAGCAATGTGGCTCCGAGTAACCCAGCACCCAGTAACACAACCAGCCGCGAGCCACTACTATCAAGTACGCGGCCTGACATTGGCGAACTGACTGCCATGGCCAGTACCATTGGCAACAACATAAAACTCGCCGTTGAGGGTGTCACACCAAATGCACCGACTAGCAGCGAAGGGACGAAGAGCGTAGCCGCTTCACTCAAACCTGCACCCAATGCCAACGCCGCAACCAACACAATCTGGCGATTATGAAAGAGACGCAGCGTTTCTTGCCAACTAGGCTGTTCAATCGCAACAGTACTTCCAGCCGGCAATAACCGCAACCCAAGTGCGATAACCCCTGCCGCAATTGGAAGATTGATCAAAAACAGCCATTGCCAGCCAAGCAGCAAGAGCGCACCACCAAGAATCGGCCCAACCAAAAATGCGATCCCAAATACAGCGCCAATTAACCCTAAGGCACGCCCGCGCTGCTCCGCTGGAAATGTGTCCCCAATCACCGCGCTTGCTACCGGGAAGATCCCACCTGCCCCAAGCCCCTGAATCGCTCGGCCAACCAACAATACCGTGAAATCTGGCGCAACCGCCACCAGTAATGAGCCAAACGCAAACAGACTCACACTGGTAATATAGATCATGCGGCGCCCAAAGAGATCGGAAAGCCGCGCTAATACTGGCGTTCCAACTAAATTAAGCACCAGATAGATCGTGAATACCCACGTTAGCGCCTGCCCATCTATCCCAAATGCAACCTTTAACGCAGGCAGCGCAGGGCCAACAATCGCGATATCAAGGGCTGCCATAAGCACCCCGAGAAAGAGTACAAGCAATACCTGATTACGCTCACGCTCATTATATGCCATCACAATTCCCTTCAAACTCTAGTTACCGACCGGTCGGTAACTAGTATAGTACACATCAGAAGGAATGTCAAAGCGGCAAGTATGCCAAGGATCAGATTAGTTGCGTCATGACAACCAGGCGTAATTGTATATTTTCTCACAATCTAGCCTATTCGCCATATACTTGCGGTATACCAAATGGTACAGCGCGATCAGGAGGACACAATGAACATCTTAAACAACCCCAAATACACCGGCATCGTCTGGTTAGTTGTTCGATTATGGCTCGGTTATGAATGGTTGACAGCAGGTATTGAGAAGGTATTTGGTGAGGGCAATGCAGTCTGGGTAGGCCCCAAAGCAGGTACAGCAGTTACAGGCTTTCTAAATGGAGCTATTGCTAAATCAGCACTTGCACCTGGATTTGACCCAATCAAGACCCCGCATCCGGCAGTTCAGGAATGGTACGCAAGCTTGGCTCAGAACTACTTCCTGCCAAATGCCACTGCCTTTAGCTATCTGGTAGCCTACGGTGAAGTATTGGTCGGAATTGCATTGATTGTTGGTATCTTCACTCATTTCTCAGCACTGATGGGCGTGCTTATGAACCTGGCATATCTATTTGCAGGCACGGTTAGCACCAATCCACAGTTGCTCGTCCTTGGTCTTACAATTGTATTGGTTGGCGGCATCGCAGTTGGGTACTATGGCGTAGATTACTTTGCACGCCCAATTGAGGAGAAACTCTTTAAGGGAGCACGCAATCGCCTGAGCCATACCCCTCAGCCAATCTAATACAACCCACATACATCAGCACCTCATCTAGATACTCACCCCCTCTTCTTAATAATGAAGCGGGGGTGTTCTCTTTGTCTGTATTGTTTCTGCTATTTACTGACACAAAAATGCTCGTATGCCTGTGGCCAGACATACGAGCATTCGCGCATTCCGATCATTATGCATTATGCTGCGCGTACCAGTAACAGCGGTGTATGGGTGGTATGCAGCACTTTATCAGCGATACTCCCCAGCGCCCAGCGCCGAATCCCGCTATAGCCATGCGTTGCCATGACAATCACATCGGCGTTGCGTCGTTGGGCCTCATCGACAATCACCTCAGCTGGGTAACCAACAATCGTCATCGTAATAACCTTCAGATCCTCCGTCTGAATTTCCTGAGCAACTGCATTAAGCTGCTGATCAACGGCCTGGATCGCGTCATTAAGCAACCCATCATCGACAGTCAGCCCAAGGCGGTAGCGATGTACCCCTGAACCAACCTCAACAAGCGGGTCGATCGCATGCAGAAGCGTGAGCCGCGCACCTGCCGCTTGTGCAATTTCAGTGGCAACTGGTAGCGCCTGGCGTGCAATATCTGATCCATCCAATGGTACCAAGATTTGTTTGATCTGGGGCACCCTGCCAAGTACTATAGAGCCGCGAATGAGCAGAAGTGGTACATGCGTATTATGAATCACCTTATCTGCCACGCTTCCGATTGTCCAACGCTGAATACCGCTGTAACCATGGGTTGCCATCACAATCAGCGCTGCTGGGGCGTGTGTAGCATACTCAGTAATAATATCGGCTGGCAGACCAACCTGAACAGATGTTACTGCCTTTAATCCATGGCTGCGTAACGTTTCCGCCTCGGCATCAAGGTAGCTTTGCGCTTGATCGCGAAATGTTTGAAGGGCTTGCCGGTTGTACTCATAAGCTACATTACCAGCTTCACCCGCATAGCCAGCACTCATGGTGCTTAGGCTACTCACAAGTAAGCTCTCGCGCTCGAAATCAGGCACAATTCGTAGTAGGGTAATTGGCAGTTGCATTGTTCGTGCAAATAACTTTGCATATGGCAGCGCTTGCTCTGCCAGTGGCGAACCATCTAGAGGAACAAGTATCGTTTTCATCATAGCCTCCTTATAGCGGTAGTGAAGCAAGACACCGCTTCTTTGCAGCATACCAGTGAAACCGATGCCTAAGCGGATCAACTATGCCACAACGAGTAATGATTTAATAACGTTTATATGCCAATCGGGATCTGTTGCCAAACCACAACGCTTGGTCGCACGGCCTTCTCCCACAAACTAGAGGTTCTCCATTAGAGTAACGTTACTGTCAAAGCTTAGCTATCTGCTAGGTTTGCTTCCTACGCTGATTGTGCTACTATGCGTGGTGTACCTTTGCTGGTGACGCCGCGCCCCATGCAACCATGATAATGCCACAACGCATGCTGGTTTGCCGCGCGCCCACCGCCACTGCGGAGCCGGATGTGAACGAAATCATGTTTCAGGCGTTGCTGGCGGCAGCCCCTGATGCTATCTTGATTGTGAATGTTAGTGGCCAGATCGTGGTGGCCAATGATCAGGCTCAGCATTTGTTTGGCTACCCACATGATGTTTTGCTTGGTATGAATGTCGATTTGTTGCTGCCCGAGGCACTACGCGCACACCACGTTACCCACCGTGAGCACTATACTGAACTGCCGCATACGCGCCCAATGGGCAGTGGATTGAATCTCTGGGCGCGGCATAACAGTGGCTCGCTCTTCACGGTTGAAGTGAGCCTCAGCGCATTCCAGCTACCCGATCAAATGCTTGTCACTGCCATTATTCGCGATAGTACACACCACAAGATCACGACCGATGCCTTGGCCCAGCAGGTCGAGCGCCTTGAGGTGCAACGCCAAGCCTTAACAGATCGCCTCACTGCGGCCGAATCAGCCGTGCTTCAAGCCGCCCGGCTGTCGGCTGTTGGCCAATTGGCTGCAGCGATTGCCCACGAAATCAACAACCCACTCTTTGCTGCCCGTAATAGCCTTGCACTACTAGAACAAGAGCTCTCAGAAACTGATCGCACCAACCCGTTTCTTGGGATCGCCCGTGACGAGATGGCGCGTATCGCTGGCATCATTGAGCGTATGCGCGATTTCTATCGGCCCGATCCAGGCACGTTCGCCCCGGTTGATATCCGGGTTCTACTTGAACGTACACTTGCACTCGTAGATCTCACCGCACGGCATGTGAATGTTCAAACTGTGCTTATTACGGGTAACGACACCCACTTAGCGCATGGCAACGCCGATCAACTGCGCCAGGTATTTGTGAACCTGATGATGAATGCAGTCGAAGCAATGCCGCATGGTGGCATGCTGAGTGTCCGCGTTGCCAGTGGGCCTTCGGTGGTGGTTGTAGAAATCGCCGACACTGGAACCGGGATTGCAGAAGAGATTCGCCCGCGATTGTTTGAGCCATTCTTCACTAATAAACCCAATGGCACTGGGCTTGGGCTTTCGATTAGCGGTCATATCATTACACAACATGGCGGCCAAATCGAGGTCGATAGTACAGTTGGCAAAGGATCCACATTCCGTGTTATGCTACCACGTAGCATGCATGCCAGCGAAAAGCCTAGCCATTAACCAGCACCATTGCCATACGTAATCAATCGCATGAGCTGCTTGCAACCAGCCTGTAGAAGGAGCAATATCATATGTCAGTACCTGCCCAGATTCTGGTGGTTGATGATGAGGCTAATATCCGCCTGACACTTACGGCGCTGCTACGGCGTGCTGGATATGTTGTCGATTCGGCTGAGGGTGGCGCAGCAGCAATGGCAATCTTAGAACGCAGGCCATTCGATATGCTGGTAGTTGATCTTAAAATGCCAGAAATTGGTGGAATGGAAGTTGTTGCCGCAGCACGGCGGGCGCAACCAGATCTGGCGATCATTGTTCTCACTGGCCATGGAACACTTGAGAGCGCAATCGATGGCCTCCATCAGGGGGTCTTTGACTATATTCTCAAAACCAGCGATCCATCACATGTTGTTGAGCGTGTCGAAGCTGGCCTACAACAGCGTGCGCAATCTCGCCGTCATCAAGGGTTGCTTGAACTGATCGGTAGCGCAGCACAAGAGCTCACTGGAACAACAGCCGAAACTGCTGGTGGCGAAGCTGCACGCCAAGTTACGGTTGGCGGCCTGCGGCTGGACACATGGCGGCAGGCGGCACTTCTTAATGGCCGAGTCCTCACACTGACCCCTACCGAATTTCGCTTACTCCTCTATCTTGGCGAGCATGCTGGCACCATGGTTGGGTATACCGCACTGGTACGTGCCGCACTTGGCCATACAACCACAGAACAAGAGGCCAGCGAACTGATCAAACCACATATTCACCACTTACGCTCCAAGCTAGAACCAGAGCCTGCTAAGCCACGCTATGTCCTTAATGTGCGCGGTAAAGGCTATCTCCTTAACCCACTCCCCGAAGAATAGTGCTATGATCAACGATTAGTAAGGCTGTTGTCGAAAGGACCAGTTCATGCGTGTGTTGGTTTACGATGCGCACTCCTATGATCAAGCATTCTTGCAAGCCGCAAATACGGACAACTATCAACTCGATTTTACCGCAGCACAACTCGACATCCAAACAGCAACACTTGCGCAAGGTTATAGCGCAATCTGCTGCTTTGTGAATGATCAAGCCTCAGCAGCTGTACTCGAAAAGCTCGCTGCGGGCGGTACACACTGTATCGCACTACGCTGCACCGGCTTCAATAACGTTGATCTTGCTGCCGCCGAACGTCTGGGAATTCGGGTGATGCGGGTCTCAGCTTATTCACCATACGCAGTCGCAGAACATGCCGTAGCACTGCTGATGACCCTGAACAGGCGTACCCATCGCGCATTTAACCGCACGCGCGAGTTTAACTTCCGCCTGGCTGGGCTACTCGGGCGCGACATCCATGGGCGCACGGTTGGTGTGATTGGTACTGGCAAAATTGGGGCCGCATTTGCAAGCATTATGAAGGGCTTCGGCTGCACCCTGATCGGCTATGATGTTGCCGAAAACCCACTCTGTATAGCACTTGGCATGCGTTATTTACCACTTAATGATGTACTGGCCCAAGCCGACATTTTAAGCCTGCATGTGCCACTGATGCCGCAAACCCATCATCTAATCAATGCCGAGAGTCTGGCGCTTATGAAGCCAGGCGCATTCCTGATCAATACCAGCCGTGGCCGCTTAGTTCACACCGAGGCACTGATTGAAGCACTGCTCGCCAACCGGTTGAGTGGTGTCGGCCTCGATGTCTACGAAGAAGAAGAGGGCAAGTTCTTCAAGGATCTCTCCGATCAGGCCATGCCAGATGAGGCACTTGCGCGCTTAATGACCTTCCCAAACGTATTGGTGACGGGCCACCAGGCCTTCTTCACCGAGGAGGCCGTCACCACGATTGCCGAAACCACCATGCGCAACCTGGCCGATTTCGCAGCAGGGCGCGATAACGAAAACGTGCTTCGCCCAAAGCGTTAATCGATCAGCGCAGCATACGCCAGTACTTGTAAATCCTTATCTGGCAGCTCGAAACTTATCATATATTGCGACATGAGAATACCGATCAACTGCTCCTTTGGATCAACCCAATAGTATGTTTTAGCGGCACCACCCCAACCAAACTCTCCAACTGAGCCAGGCATGGCGCTCTCGGCAACGTTCAGCAGCACCCGGGAACCCAGCCCAAAGCCATACCCACCCGACGGAATGCCATTCAATTCATACGGGAGCATGGCCGCTGGTATATGATTGGTGTGCATAAGATCCACAATCCGCGACCCCAAGATCCGAACTAACACCAACCGACTCAGGGCTAGCAATTGTTGGAGCCATTAGATACCTCCAAGAACCATATACGATACACAAGCTGCTGCGATGGCAATGATCATACCACAATAACAAACCAACACAATAGGCACGTATTGCTACGTACCCATCGTGCATCTCATACTCTCTAGCTCTTATTACTGAGGTTACTTCTTTGGGTCGCCGTCGCCTGCCTTGAAGAGCCCCAAGGCGCCGCGCCCAACAAAATTGAATGCGTGTGTCACAATCGGGTAGAGGCCATCCTCAGCCATGGTGAATTCCACGATTGCCCCTTGTGCTGGTGCGAGATCAACTGCCTGTGAACCATACTTACCAGGGTTATCGGGTGTAAGATACACACCCTCCTTAATGACAGTGTCGAAGATCGTGCCAACAATATGGAACGCGCTATCCACACTTGGCCCAGCGTTGAGTATAAACATCCGTACCCGTTTCCCGGTTGCGATCTGGATCGGGTTATCCTTGTATTGGTTCGCCACGCCATTGAAGACCACAAAATCGGGCGAAGGAGCCGATGCAGCTGCTTTCGTCAAACTCGCTGGTTCACCCTGTGGGCCAAGGTACCACTCACTCTGCACCAACACGAATTCTTGATCGACAGGTGCTAGCCCTTCCTTCGGCTCGATAATCACCATGCCATACATACCATTTGCGATATGGTGCAGCGCTGGCGATGTTCCACAATGATACATCCAAACCCCAGCGTATTCGGCCTTAAACTCATACACCTTCTCTTCGCCTGGGTTAATTGAGGTCATCTCATCATTCCAGGCCACCATGCTGGCATGAAAATCAACCGAGTGTGGCAGTATGCTCTCAGCTGGATTCTTCAGCGTGATCCGTATGGTATCGCCTACTTTCGCGCGAATGGCTGGGCCAGGAACGGTTCCATTGAATGTCCAGACCTGCTGCACAAAACCCTTTGCAACTGTCATTGGTCGTTCGATTGTGCTCAGCGTAATCTCATGCACTTGGCCCGTAAGTGATTTTGGGGCCGTCGCATCGTACAATGTATATGCTGGCGCATTTGCATCCGGTTGAATATCAAAGGCCGGTGGTGGGCCACCATGATCGCCACCAGCATTACCCTCACCGGTATGGCCTGCTACCGAGATCGTCCCAACCATCCCGGATTCTTTGTGCCCAGGCAACGAGCAAATGAATTTGGCGCCTTCAGTTGCAATCATCACATCGGCTTGTTGGGTCTCACCTGGTTTCGCAGTTATCTTTGTTCCATCGGGGAACGTAATATTATGGAGAACAGCGCCATCATTCTTCATCTTAATCGTATAGCGACCCGACTGCGCAACATTTAACGTATTTGGGTTGAATGCCATTTCAATTGAGGAGAACTCTAGGGTTGCCAGGACGGGGCCAGATGGCGCTACAATTTGCTCAATCGCTTGTTGGTCCGCTGCTGGTAGCGCAATAGCAGGGCCACCCGGGGCCACCGGAGTCACTGGCTGGCTACAGGCGGCTAACGCTAGAATGAGCACAATCAGCATAAGGTATGGATATGTTCGCATGGTTGGTTCCTTTCAATGATGATACAACTTATCACATTGGATTGAGTCTACCCTGCCAAGCCCCTTATTTCATGTGACTTTTCTCACACACACTCAATTGTTGCGAAGCCCTTCCACTGTGTTAACATGCACAACCATCCTATGTTCGGGAGCGGTTATGAGTACCAATCAACAAACCATTCGTGGCCTGCCCTTCTTCTCCAGCCTCCCCGATAATGCTATTATCGCGATTGCTGCTATCGCGATTGAACTCCGCCGGCCAGCCGGGGCAACACTCTTCTTGGAAGGCGATCCTGCACCTGGATTATGTGTCGTCCTCAATGGGCGTGTCAAAGTCTCACGAACATCAGCTGCTGGCCGCGAGCAAGTGTTAACCGTTGTGAGCGCAGGGAGTCACTTCAATAGTGTGCCAACCTTTGATCACGGCCCTTGCCCGGCGGATGCCCACACCCTCAGCGAATCGACACTCTTGCTGTTACCAACCGCAGCGCTCCATGTGGTTGCGTTGCAACACCCACAGGTCGCACTTGCATTGCTCGCCGAATGTGGTGGCTTCCTGCGCCGGTTGGTGCTGCTTGTTGATGATCTGGCACTGCATACGGTTCAGGGGCGGCTTGCTCGGCTCTTACTCACTCAGGCTGATGCTGCAAAAGCTGGCGCTCCAGCACTTACCCAGGCCGAAATGGCAGCACACATTGGTACAGTGCGCGAAATGATCAGTCGTACACTGCGAACATTTGAAGCGCTTGGTCTCATCCAAATCGATCGTGGCGCCATTACAGTGCTTGATGCAGCTGGCCTCGAAATGCAGATTGATGGCTAGTACACCTCACCCACTGCCTTTATTCTCTGTACCTCTGCACCCAAAGGGTACCCGCCGTGGTTCAAAATCCGAACATCAGCCTCTTCTGGAGTACCCCCTTCTGGCGGGGGTTGTACCACCATCCAATGCGGGTAGTAGGGCTCGTGTGTGTAGCGTATCCTACATCCATATTCGATGCTGTTGAGCTACAA
>JANLSE010000016.1:0-8889 GCA_031362265.1 Roseiflexaceae bacterium | reverse complement strand
CAGTCCCGCCAGCAACAGGACGGCGGTCGCGCCGTACACGGCGGCCAGGTATGCCCGCAGGCGCAGCTGTTGCCGCAGCCGCCTGGCCACCATGAAGTACCCCGCCACCGCCAACGCACCGCCCAGCGCCAGGCCGTCGGCGATCACGTGACCCCGGCCGAACGTCAGCGCGTCGCCGAGCATGATCGTCAGCGCGCCGCCAAATCCAAGGCACACCGCCGCCCGCAGCTGCCAGCCCACACGTTCGCCGATCCAATACGGGGAGAGGACGGCCACCCACAGCGGGCTCGTCGTGACGAGCGCGACCGAGCTGACGATCTTGGTGCCGGTCACGGACGGCACCCACAAGCCGAAGTGCAGCGCCAGTATTGGGATGCCCGCCTTACCCAACAATTGGCCCAGCGTACATCGCTGGTTGTCTCACCAGAGCAGCGGGAACTCCGTGCGCGCTTTGAGGCGTGGAAGCAGCGACGCCAAGCGGCATGATAACGCTCCTCACTGATCACGATATCGAAGGTCACGCAGAATTGTTGTGGGGAGCGGTTGCGGCCACCGGATGGCTGGAACTCTTCTCGGCGCAATTGGTGCGTTTTGCCGACGTTGGGCTACCACAGAACAGCACGGATCGCGACGTCTGGCGATTTGCACAATCCCAACAAATGATTTTGATCACCAACAATCGTAACCTCGAAGATCAAGACTCTTTGGAGCAGACCCTGCGTGAGGAGAATACCCCTGATGCGCTCCCGGTCATTACGATCGGCAAGATCGATCGTCTCACCGATCGCGCGTATCGAAGCGCCTGTGTCGAGCGGTTGCTCGAACTCCTTATCTATCTTGATGACTACCGAGGTGTTGGACGCATCTACATCCCGTAACCTGCCACAACACGAGTACTATGGACTGCGCCAAAGGCACCTCTGTTTGGTTCTCATGGTTAGATAAGGCGCGTTATGTGATGGTGAGAGGGGGTTTGGGGCGTTGGAATGCGGCGGGAAGGTGTTGGTTTGGCGCATTCCTGCGCAGGGAAACAACTCATGGCACCGCCTTACTTGGTGGCACCGTGATATTGATCGCGTGCAACCGCCAGGTGCCGTTTTCTTTTTCCAACGTTCCACGGAAGCTGCCCTGTACATTGCCAGTATAGGTAATGGAGCCGCTCACGGTGGCGACGAGACCTTGCGGCACATCGGGATCGGTATTCGCAACGGTGCTGATATTGGTCGAATCAATCTTCAGCGACTGATATCCATCGAAAAGCACATAATTAGGTCCGGTGGTGAGCGCTTCGATATCGGCAATTGGCGTCTGGCGCTGCGCACGGGTTGAAAAGAGCCGATAGGCACGGTCGGCATCGCGCGCAACAATCGCCTGCATGAATTCATTGAGGATCGGCGTAATCGTCGCTTGTTCCGTTGAAATACCCAAAATGCCACGCCCAATCGTGAATGCACCAATCCCGACACACGCGCAAATCCCAACCGATAGGAGGCTGATAATGATCAGCAACGTCCTGCGTGAACGTGGTAGGGTAGCAGGTGATGGTATGTCAACCGGAGTAGGAGTAGGTGCAGGTGAACTCATGAGAAAGGCTTTCCCGAACTAAGGATTCGATAGAAGTGATGGCATGTAGATATAGCGAATGTCAAATAGCTACTACGTATTGTACTTTATTAAATATACCAAAGCAATACGCATAACCCGATTGAGATAAGTATAGTAGCACCTATATACAAAGAATACCGCTGCATCTCCACAAACAAGGATAAACGACTATTTATAGGGTCGTTGGCAGTAATTCTTGTGTTCTTTAGTAATTGTTTCGCATCGTAGAGCGGATTGCCCGCTATATCGACAATTATTCCATAGCCTTTTAACTGATCCTCGATATCAAATGCTACCGAGTCAATCATATAGTATGTCGAACCGAAAGACAGCGAGCTAAATAGCAAGGGTATTAGTGGAATCCAGCTATTGCTTTTGCGAAAAATAATCCAGTGCAAAAGTAAAGCTGCGCTGACCACGATCAAATAGAACGCCAGCCAAACATAAAACCAAGTCTTTTTCACACGCACTCTCTGGTAAGTAAGAAGACGCTTCAGGAGTTTTCATGCATTGATTACCGGGAATGGTATTATAAGCAACAATAGGGGAATGTCGTTGCACCTACCGTTGTTTACAGCGTCACACCTGAAGCGGCTCTATCATTGAGATGGTGCTTTCGGAGGAAGCATTGGTGCTCCGCTCCGGCCGCGCCTGACATCAACTTCATTACATCCCGAATCTTTGCACATCCCACCGAACGTAAGTCGGCGAAGCGTGCTTCCAGCCCCTGCTATCATCTCCGGCACATTAACTTGACCATGGATAGTTGTATAAGTATGGCTAGCATGACCTTCGATTCCTCCACCAGGAGCATAATGCACCGTAACACCAGTGGTTGATGGGGCACCAGTATTCGAGTCAACACTCGGTGTATAGGAAGCCCCAATGCCTTCCGTGCCAGCACGAAGACTCCCACCAATATTTAGGCCTCTTCCAGCGACACCATCAATAGTTGCAGCTGAGTTGTAGCTGAGCGATACGTTCGGCCCTGCAGCGCTTCCACCAGCGATACCTGGTGCAATAGTTGCACCCCCCCCAATAGGTGCCGAATCGTGACTACTTACGACCGCCACATTACCCGACGAGTCCCAGGCGATTCCTCCACTTGCTGAATAACTGACTGGGCCAGCCGTGACGGTAAATCCAAAACTGATTTGCCAAACATCGTGCCCAGTCGGATCCACGCCCTTCAGCGGATTGTTCAGTACATAGCTGTAGCGATTAAGTTGCTGGGGATTCGCTGCCGCGCCAGGCTTACCCCACGCCGCCAACGCCATCGCATCATTGGGCGCAACGGTTAACGAGCCGCCTCCCGGCACAATCGTATCGGCAGACACGAACCTACCCACCCCCGGATCATAATAACGGGCATTATGACGCAGTCAGGTGCGCTGTACGGCATCTCAACGCGCAAGATGGGCTGCTCAGATGGGAAGGCCCTATTTGGGGCTATGGATACTTCGCGGGATCGTCGATAATCAAGCCTTCTGCTGCCGCGGCACGACTAAGGCGTTGATCGCTACAAAGCATTGTGAAGGTTGTGACGCCAGCGGCGTGCAGTGCTGCCTGCGCTGCGAGGGCTGATGCCAGTTGGATAGAATCATAGGCTCGAAGGGGATGGCGTTCCAGGAGTGACCAACTGGCTGTTACGAGTGCCGGAGTACATGCCAGCAGCCGATATTCTGTTTGGCAGAGCTCGAGAAAGTCCTCACGCAGTTGGACAGCGTCAGCCATCAAAAGTACCCCATCGCGCACCCGTCGCTGGAAGGCACTGATCGTTTCAACAATACTGATTTGGGAGGTGATGATTGTGTTGCCGCTGACTGGATCGGCCACCGCTTGGAACCAACGCGTTCCCGGTTCGGCCACATGTCGTTTTACGAGCACACTGCTATCGGCATAGTAATCGGCCATTACTGGCTCTCACGCTCGTCAATAATTGCAGCAGAAAGCGGTAGCACCCCAGCATCTGCCAGTGCTTGGGCGCGGCGCATGCGTTCCGCCTCACTGAGGGTGGGTGCGCCAAGCGTGTCCGTTATTTCCACGAGCAGCCCAGCATCAAGCAGCACTTGGCGGGTTCGTTCACGTTGCTGATTGGCAGCTGGCGTAGGTTCAATCCGCCGTACCGCAAGCTCAACCTGAGTATGCTCCGGATAGGGAAGTGGCTCCAGCAAACGAAGCATCCCATTTTCATAGATTGCCGTAATTGTGTGCCCCATCGTTCCCCCATCCCGGATGATCGTCAACCACCTGTATTGTCAGTATCAGTATAACAGTTCTCTTGTCTCCTGTCAGTGTATCATTGCAGATCGTATCCGCCATGGTACGGGCACGACGATCATATAAGGCGCGGTATGTGACGGTCAGGGGCAGTGTGAGGCGTTGGGATGCGGCGGAGGGGTGTTAGTTTGGAACGAATCGCAACTAGACGTGGGATGGTTTGCCTGCCTTATCTCTGCCCGTTTTGGCTCCAGCGACGATGCCACTTGTGACGTGAACACTTACGATGTTATCCGAACGACTCAGCAGTTAACTATTCTGCCGAGTTCGAATTACTTGGGAGATAGCGTCGAGAATATCAGTATCAATACTCTCACGAAAGCTCGAGTCGAACACAACGCTGTTCATAGGAATAGTGCAAATATAGGCTTCAGCCTTTTGACGAAGATCTACCCAGGATTCCTGGACTTCCTTGTCAGACATGTTGGGTAATAGAAATACCTGATATGCAGCTTGATAGTCATCGAGTTCCTCATCAAACTCGCGGCTGAAGAACAAACGCACCGTAGCGTATTGCACAACAAAGCCTAACGGCCGATCCCAGAAACCACTATAGAGGATTTTCGCATGCGTTCCCATTTTCTGCATCCTTCGACGTCATATGGTCCTGTACATAGTTTTGGTAGAGTTTTTAGAGCTCCTAGTAAGCAAACACTACACCCACATACGAAACGTGCTTAGAACCGATAAAGCTCTAACAATAGTAACGCGCAGACACATCAGGGTACGATGTGTCTGCGTCAATCGTATCCCAGCAAGTTTCATTGCCAACCTACTGTGGTCGACCTGGAATCCGATCTTTTTTCGGCACTGGGTTGGGAATAG
Source organism: Roseiflexaceae bacterium (assembly GCA_031362265.1). Lineage (GTDB taxonomy): Bacteria > Chloroflexota > Chloroflexia > Chloroflexales > Roseiflexaceae > JANLSE01. The sequence goes on along the minus strand of JANLSE010000016.1, from coordinate 4,179 downwards.
GATCGGAAAACCCTCCATAATCATTGCCGGTACGGACATTCACATGCTGTTCGTTGATAGGCCCACCAGGGTAAGCTTCCTCCGGCACAGAGACTACACTACCCCCACCTGTGCGAATAGCGCCAGCAGTTGTAACTCGAACAGTCCCATGAGGCACTCCCGCAGCAGCATCCTCAACCGTAGGCCCATGACTCCCTGAAAACTCACTTCCTGGTTCGGGTAATGCGGATGTACCACCGCGAACAACTACGTGCTCATCTGGTACATCCCGCCGCCCTGATAAGTCCTGAGCGCTATCATCGCTCCCTTCAGCTTCTTGGTTTTGGGCATTTGCTGCGCGTTGTGCTTCCCCTAGCTGCTTCCCAGCCTCGGCTGCTCCGGCAATAACGGCAGCACCAACAATTGCGGGAATCACCACCTCGGTAATAAACGACCCAACAACAACGGCACACCAGACCAAAAATGGTCCGGGAATACAATGCCCCGTCGGATCGCCGCTCTTCAGCGGGTTATTTAGGACATAGGTATAGCGATTGAGTTGCTGTGGATTCGCTGCTGGCCCGGCTTTGCTCCATGCCGCCAAGGCGGTCGCATCATTCGGTGCTACGGTTAACGAGCCACCGCCTGGCACGATCGTATCCGCACTTACAAACCGCCCGATACCAGGATCATAATAACGGGCATTATGGCATAGTAAACGCGCTTTGTGGCATCTCGACGCGCGAGGTGGATTACTCAGATGGAAAAGTACAGCGTTCCGTGAGTTGTGGGGTATTCTAGCATGCTCTTGTTGCGCTATTAATCCAGGTCGCTGCAAGCATCATGCACTGCAAGGCATAATACTACGATGCTATCCTGTCGATTAAGCAGTGTTTTCATGATGATGAAACGATGATTATATGGTATACTCTTCCATAAATACTGGATAGCTCGTTGGAGGACTCGATGCGACTGACCCGATCTCTTGAGGATTACCGCCAAGAGCACCTGCTCGATGTGGGCGAGTTTGCGAGCTATCTTGGGATTACTGAGCAAACTTATCGCCGCTTGCTGATCGAGCCAGAAAAGGTGCGTATGACCACCAAGCGCCAAGTACGCGAACGGATTGGCGTTCCTCCCGCCTTAATTGTGGAACTTGCCCCGAAACCATCCGCAGCACTCCAAGCGCAGGTGCAGGCCGTTCTTGATGAGGCAGACATGCTCGGCTGGACTGCCTATGATCCGGATACCTATACCCCCACGGGTGAGCGCTTTGCCGGGGATGGGAGTGCGCGATGACGACGCTGACCTGGGCGCGGGTGGCGCTTTCGCCACGCGCCCAAGCCACCTTGGAGCAACTTATCGAAGCCCAAAAAGTGCGTTTTTGGCAGATTGTTTCGGTGATCAAGAACGCCCCGGATGAAGGGGCATTCTATATGCGCAACAGCGACGGCTCGATTTCACGCCAAATGACCGGTGCGGATACGCATGTGATTTACACGGTGCGTTTTTGGCCGATTGGGCGCGTACTGCTGGTTGTACTAATTGAAATCAACGACTGGGTGCCGTGGTATATCAACTGATGTAATGACCTATCATCTGCGTTGACCAAGTGGGTGGTTTGGGATCGTGAGTGTATGTAAACAAGGGTCGTGGCTTACGCACTCCGTGTTGCATACTGATGAGAGCATCATCACACTGTGTGTCGATGCTCTTATTGGTTGCACAGTATATATCCGAAAGGCGCAGTATGGATGGTGAGCAGGGTATCAGGCGCAAGGATATCCACAAATGTTATTTGGTATCCCTTTCCTCACAACTTGGCCACAATAAACACATTGGGTTTTACGTATGGGCGCAAGAATGAGCATGCTTATCGTTCAACAATAGGTATATGTTTGCGGTATACTACACGAAACACATTGGGAAAGAAAGGGATCGTGATGGCTGCTGTGCGAATATCTACCACCATCGAGCACGATGGTGAACTGCGCCTCGACAATTTGCCATTCAAGAAAGGGCAACGCGTTGCCTTGTTCGTCGTTCCTGAGGCCACTCAAAGCGCACGACCATTGATGACTGCACACGATCTGCTTTCGTCGCCCATCGTTGGCCTGTGGGCGGATCGCACTGATCTTGGCGATAGTCTCGATGTTGCGCGGCAACTTCGTAACCAAATGCAACGCCGAGCGCAGCGGGATCGCCGAATTCGCCCAATTTGCCAAAGGGCTGCAACAAGAATATGCGAGTATTCGTGCCGCCCTCACGGAAGTGTGGAGCTCAGGTCAAGTGGAGGGACAGGTAACCCGCTTGAAATACCTCAAACGCCAAATGTATGGCCGCGCCAGTTTTGACTTGCTCCAAACCCGTGTGTTAACAAGGAACGAGCACGATTCACGTTATGTGACGGAGAGCCATGAAATCGGGTCAAGACCACCCAAAGGCTGCCCCGGAACCGGGTGCCCTCTGGGCAAGAAAGGTTCCTGATAAAAAAAGAAAAAGCCATATCGTTGAATTGATAAGAGAACGCATAAGCCCTAAATAAGGCTGATTGACGCTTGCATTACAGATGTCCATTCGTTACAATCAGTTGCTGACCATTTCACAATAGGTGCATTATGGAAAAACCAATCATCTATGTTGCCTTATCAGCGGCATTCCAGCAAGAACTGGAGCTTACGGAGCAACTGCTAAGGCTCGAGGAAGTGGCGCAAGTAGAATTGTGGGAAGGCCAGTCCAACCCGACGCCAGCCGCCCTAAGTGCAGCCATATGTCGCGCTCAAGTTCTCATCACCGGCTGGGGTGTAGCACCGCTCACCGAACTGGCCGATTGGTCGCCTGTGCGCTCACCACTACGCTTGGTTGCCCATAGTGCTGGCACGGTGAAGCAGCTTATTCCAGTTGAAGCAATTGAACGTGGGTTGTTGGTAGCGCACGCCAACGAGTCGCTTGCTGAGGCGGTTGCCGAGTTCACACTTGGCGCGATCATTATGGCCTGGCGCAATGCCTTTGCCGCAGCTGATCGTTACCGTACGAGGCGAGATCGCCTCCCGATTGCTACCCAACGTGAAATCCGCGGAACCACGATTGGCATTATTGGCGCGAGTGCTGTTGGTCGTCGAGTGATGCATCTGCTGCGCCCGCTTGGCACCCGGTTGCTGCTTGCCGATCCCTACGCGACCCAAGCTATTGCCGATCAACACGGTGCCACGCTTGTAAATCTTGGCGATCTGCTGCGTGAGAGCGATATTGTCTCACTCCACGCGCCTGTCACCCCCGAGACAAATGGCATGCTTGGCGCGGCTGAGTTCGCTACTATGAAGCGCGGCGCACTCTTTGTGAATACAGCCCGTGGTCGCCTGATCGATCATGACGCATTGCTTCAGGAATTGCGGCAGGGGCGGCTCAGTGCCTTGCTTGATGTAACTGATCCCAACGAGCCATTGCCAGCCGACTCGCCGCTGTTTGGGCTCGAAAACTGTGTACTATTGCCCCATATGGCCGGGGCCAGCCTTGAGGCGCGCCGCCGCCAGAGCCGCATTATTGCCGATGAAATCTTGCGTTTTCTCGCTGGCGAACCGCTCCAGCATCAAGTAACCCGTGCGCGCTGGGATACGATGGCTTAGCGCGAATTATCTTCCTCGGCGTTATTAAGGAGCATATTATGCCCCAGCATAGGATCGGGATCATCATGAACGGGGTGACAGGGCGAATGGGCACCAACCAACATCTCGCCCGCTCGATTGTTGCCATCCGCAAACAAGGGGGAGTCGCCCTGCCCAATGGCGACACACTCTACCCTGAGCCAATCCTCGTTGGGCGCAGCGAACAAAAATTGCGGGCACTTGCCCAGACCTACGGGATCGAGCGGTGGAGCACGGATCTCGACAAGTGCCTAGCCAATAATGATGATACGATCTATTTTGATGCCCAGACGACGGCCCAACGCGCTGAGAGCCTGCGCAAGGCAATTGCGGCTGGTAAACATATTTACTGCGAGAAACCCGTTGCCGCCGATTTGGCGACCGCCCTGGAGATCGCCCGCCTTGCCGCGGCGGCTAGAGTGAAAAACGGTGTGGTTCAGGATAAACTCTTTCTGCCAGGCCTGCTTAAGCTGAAACGTCTGATCGATGGTGATTTCTTCGGCAGAATCCTTTCAGTACGTGGCGAGTTTGGCTATTGGGTCTTTGAGGGTGATTG
>JANLSE010000012.1:0-1630 GCA_031362265.1 Roseiflexaceae bacterium | reverse complement strand
GGCTATCTTGGCCGCAACAATGATCCGCCCCCAGGGCACCAGGTCATGTGGAAGGGTTACGCGCTCCTGCAAATGCTCTGCCTGGGCTTCTCACTCAGACCACCGGATACAGGTTGAGAATATTTATGGGTAATGGGCAGGGCTAGAGTGGCCGAGAGAACCCGGAGGACGTTATGCGGCGAAATTGCCGTTGAACCGTTGCTACTGACGGCGGGGTAAAACTCGCTCAACGGGTAGATGCACATAAAGAACGGACGCGAAGCGCTGCAAGTTCACGGCGTTATGACGGATGATTGTTGTGGAGGCGTGCCAGTGTCTTTTAACTGTTCTTCAAGCAACTCGGACAGAAGCACATGGAGAGGTCCAAGATTTGGCGTGCCCTTAGAAAGTGACTGATCTACTTCTTTCAATGCCGCCACGTATCGGTCTCGTTCTCGGCGGATTAGTTCGGGCAAAATGGTCTTACCAGGCAGCCAAGACCCTGCCTTGACGCATAAGACGAAATAGCTCGCGGCACGGGCCGTGCGGCCATTGCCATTGATAAACGGATGAATCCAGTTGAGGCGCCAGAGGACGAAAGCGCAGAGGCCTAATGGGTCGGCAGATTCCCACGAACGGTTGACGGTGTTGACCATGTCCTCCATGAGGGCATCTACACGATGCTGTTCAGGTGGTTGATATGGGCCAACTTGTACCGGACAGGGACGGTACTCGCCTGCAAACGTGTGTAGGCACGTTATGGCATGAAAATTAAGCCCCTTGATCAGCGTGGACGAGAGGAACGGGCGACCCACGCCAAGGGCGGATTTGACAATCGAGGAAAGAAAATCGTATTGCCGGTTGCCGTTGGCAACCTCCATCTCTTGGTACAGAGGGTGCTGCTCCGTGCCGAGTAGCTCGAACAGGATCACAAAGACCTTAGTCCGTCTTCGTTCACCAGGAATTGCCGAATGCGGTCCTTCGTTATCCCATTGTCGGCATCTACGGACCCAAAAATATAGGAAACGCGCTGCTCCAAACGATCTTGCGCCGTTTGCTTCACCTGAGCCGCATTCCTAAGTGCCTCAAGTAAAAAAGAATTTGTTTTGATCTCGACGCCTGAATTGACCATCGCTGACCTCCTAAGTCAATCGCTTACCACGCACACTTGTAGCTGGCAGTTCTTAGCATTTACGCTCGACAACCACGTCAATGCGTGAACTACGGACCGGGGGGCAAATATTACCGCCTAGAAAATATTTCGGCTATCACATTATTGCGTCGCAATTTTGTGCGTATTGAGTGAACGAAAAAATTGCAGCAAATAAAGTGATGAGGCTTGGTCATTTTGACAGCGCCGGTGGGGTCAACAGACCAACGAATAACAGGCATGTCGCGATGTCGGAAAATGGTTCGTAGGCGCGGGCGGGGCTGCACGATGTGGGCGTCGTAGCGATGGCGACACCCGATGCCCAGTTGCGCTTCCGACCATCGAACTAGTTCGCCGAATTCAGCGTACAGAGCCCGCACCAGACAATATATTAAAAAAGTACTGAGCCCCGGCGCGACTCCGCGGCTGGGCGGCTCGGCTCGGACTCCTGCATTCGACACCGCGCTTCGCCCCGCGGGTCCGACCGCACCCGCTCCGGGC
>JANLSE010000735.1:0-5288 GCA_031362265.1 Roseiflexaceae bacterium | reverse complement strand
GCGCTCATATGGTGGCCTGCAAGCCTACCCAAGCCGTACCAAAGATCCGGATGGCATCGATTTTTCGACTGGCTCGGTTGGGCTAGGAGCGGTTGCTCCTGCATTTGCGGCACTCGCGCATCGTTATACCAAGCATCATTTTGAAGATGTCACATCGCGCCGTTTTGTAGCCCTGATCGGAGATGCAGAACTGGACGAAGGCAATGTGTGGGAAGCATTGCTCGATGAGGCGCTTGAGAATCTAGATAACTTGATCTGGATCGTTGATCTCAATCGCCAAAGTTTGGATCGGGTGATTCCTGGTATTCGTGCGGCGCGCCTCAAACGATTATTTGCCGATCATGGCTGGCAAGTACTTGAAGCCAAATATGGCCGCCGACTCCAGACGCTGTTTGCGCGCCCTGAGGGTGAGTCCCTGCGGCGGCGCATTGACGAAATGAGTAATGAAGAATACCAGGCACTCATTCGGTTGCGTGGCCCAGATCTACGTACCCGCCTACTAGATTGCACCGATGGCGCGCAGATTGCTACGGTCGTTGCCGACGTGAGCGACGAGCAACTCCCAGATGTGATTGCAAACCTGGGTGGCCACGATATTGAAGAACTGATCGAGGTTCTTGGCCAAACAAACCAGACTCCACGACGGCCAACTGTTATTTTTGCATATACAATCAAAGGTTGGGGTCTGCCAACGGCCGGGCATCCGCTTAATCATTCGCAACTGCTCAATTCAGAGCAGATCGAGGGTCTACGCGAGCGGCTGGGAGTGCAAATTGGCAGCGAATGGGAGGGTTTTGCTCCCAATTCGGTTGAAGGGCAACTCTGTGCCGAGGTTGTACAACAATTGTTTGGCGGCATGGCTCCAAAGCAGCGGCTGCCCGCACAAAGTATAGATCTAGCGGCAATTCCAGATGATCTAAACCTCAGTGTTCCCGAAACCACGAGTACGCAGGAGGCATTTGGGCGTATCCTGGTGCGTTTGGCGGATGTGCCTGGATTACGCGAGCGAATTGTTACAACATCACCAGATGTTTCGGTTTCAACAAACCTGGCGGGTTGGATTAACAAAACCGGTGTATATGCACCGATTGAGCACCCAGATTACGAAACCGAGGCATACCGCTTGTTGCGCTGGAAGCGTGGGCCTAGCGGCCAACATATTGAATTAGGCATCTCCGAGATGAATCTGTTTATGCTGCTTGGAATGTTTGGTATCGCCGATGATCTATGCGGCCAGCAACTCATTCCGATTGGCACCGTTTATGATCCATTTGTATTGCGTGGGCTGGATGCCCTGATTTACGGGATCTACTCAGGAGCGCGCTTTATCGTTGCAGGAACCCCATCAGGCATCACGCTTGCACCCGAAGGCGGAGCGCATCAAAGCACAGTAACACCCTCGCTTGGGATCGAATTGCCACGGCTAGAAGCCTTCGAACCAGCCTTTGCGCGTGAATTAGAATGGTTGATGCTCGAAGCATTGCGCCTATGCTGTGATCGTGAGCATGGTCGCCCAAGCTACTTGCGGCTCACAACACGCACAATCGACCAGGATTTACTATCGCCTGCACTCAAGCGTTTGGGTGAGGCCGAACTACGCCGACAAGTCCTGCGTGGTGGCTATCGATTGATCGACGGCATTCGCGACTTTCCTGATATTCAGGCAGAGCATACCATTCAAATCATCTCATCGGGAGCACTTATTCCAGAGGCATATGCCGCAGCCAATTATTTGCGCCATGAGGGTGTTGCAGCACATGTGGTGAATGCAGTCAGCCCACGACGCCTATATGAAGCATGGCGTGCTGGCGATTGCCTCGATTGGCTATTGCCACAGAGCGAACGACACGCGCCGATTATTACAGTTATGGATGGCGCATCGCATGCACTTGCATGGCTAGGGAGTGTGGTGGGAACACCCGTTACCGCGCTCGGGATCGATGATTTTGGGCAATCTGGCACCCGCGATGATCTCTATCAGCATTTTGGCCTTGACCCGCTCTCAATTGCTGAAGCTGCATTTCGGGCACTGGATATAAGCAATGAAGCAATGAAGCAATGAAGCAATGAAGCATTGGAGCCGGGTACCCTTTGGGTGAAGCATTCAAGCGTGTATAAACGCAAAGACGCAAAGGGCTGGTTGGTTCTTGGTTCTTGGTTCTCTTCGGCTAGGCTCAGGGCTGGCTTGGTTTTTGGTTTGGGTACACTCTGGCTCATTCTTGGTTCTCAGCGGGCGAACACAAGGTTCGCCGGTACGATGCTGGGAGAAGGATGGGCGTGGTCGAGCGAATCTCAGGTTAGTTCTTGGTTCTCACGGAGGATTAATGGATTACACACGCGAAGTCGAACAGTGGCGAGCCTCTATGGAGGCCAGCTTACGAGCAGAGGATGGGTGGCTCGCGTTGGCAGGGCTCTTCTGGTTGCATGAAGGCTCAAACAGTGTTGGAGCCAGCGATGATTGTGATGTGATTTTACCGCCGGGCACAGCCCCATCAAACGTTGGCCGCTTTGAGCGAACTGGGGATGTCGTAACGCTATTTGCCGCGCCTGGTGTGGATATACGTGTGAATGGCGAGCCAGTCGATGCGGCGGGCCTTGTTCTGAAGGATGATGGTGATAGCACCAAGAAGCCTGATACGGTCACTGTTAAGCAGTTAGTCATGTATGTGTTACAACGTGGCGTGCGCTATGCGATTCGGCTGCGCGACAAGCAACACCCGAAGCGCCAGGCCTTTGAAGGGCGGCACTGGTATCCGGTTCAACCGGAGTATTGTGTCCAGGCAGCTTTCACCCCATTTGAAACACCCTATACGCTTGAAATCCCAAATATGCTTGGTGATGTTGAACAACATCCGAGCCCAGGATTTGCCAGCTTTGAGCTACAGGGTCAACAGTGTCGCCTGACACCAACCAGTTCGGGTGGAAGGTTATTCTTTGTGGTACACGATACGACAACCGGCCATGGCACCTATGGTGGTGGGCGGTTCTTGTATGCCGATCAGCCTAGGGATGGCATTGTAACACTGGATTTTAATAAGCTGCATAGCCCACCATGCGCTTTTACGGATTTTGCCACCTGCCCCAGGCCACCGCGCGAGAATTATCTTCCCGTGAGTGTAGAAGCCGGAGAAGTAGCAATCGATCACTAATGTCGCTTGCTAGGCAAACGCCAGCCCTCAATTGTGCATGTTCCCAGAACATAATACACAATTGAGGGCTGGCGTCTTTATGCTAGCCGCGAATTAATAGGCTGCTGTGAATGGCGGAACGATCCGTGATTTCGCGCCACCGAGGGCATGTTTAATCTGATCATGGGTTGGATATGAAACTGGCCCGATAAAGCCATCGGTGGCTTTGAGGAATGGCGCCAATACTGGTACTGCATCCGATACATTGAAGAAGACCGGCAGTGCCAGGGTTGTGTTATTCGGTACCAACCCGCCAATTTCACGAGCCAGCGCAAGATGCTGCGACTCGACACACGCAACCTGAGCTGCGGTTGCTGCCAAGCGTGCATTCCCGAGATCGGCAAAACGGCGTGTGGCAGCCAGGTATGCACCTACAAAGGCCGTCTCAGCTGTGTCTGTCACCTGAACCCAGACATCCAGATCGCTCAAGAGTTTTGCAGGCACATAGAACGTTTGAGTAAGCGATTTACCGCCATTTGCGATCAGGAAATCAAGATGCGCCTGCTCCTGATCTAGGGCATATTGTAAATAAACAACATCGGCATCGCTGAGTTCAAAACTACGTGACATAATGGTGCTGTAGTAGTGTGTCACTGCGAGGGTTTCGGCAGTTGCTGCCAAATTCAGGATTGTCTGAACATCATCACCACCCTCAGCGGCATGGGCGGCATTGATCCCAAACACACCGGCAAACCCAAGCATACTTAGTCCGCCCACTCCGGCAGCACCCTTTAGCATGGTTCGGCGGCTAAGCCTCTTCGATTGCTGTAACATGTCCATCTCCCTGTTGTGTAGGCACATTATTCATTGAGTCGCATGCCAAGGCATTAAAGCTACTCATGGTAGTCTGCGAACAAAGCGCGCGTTTGGATCTCTTTGCCCGAAGACTACTAGTTGGTTGAATGAGGATGAGAATCATAAAAGCCGCGTACCTTTGGGTTTGGTACGCGGCTTCGGCAGGGCATGCGGCTTTACTTTATCGGTTTATTCAAACCATGTTGTTCCAGGATACTGATACTGACGAGCGACGGCTTCGTCGAGTTCAATACCGATTCCAGGACGGCCATTGAGGGTGATGAATCCATCCTTGATAATGTCCTCTTTATCGGTGGTAATCGTCGTCCAATAGTCTCGGTGAAGCCAGTGGAACTCCAGTACAAGGAAGTTTGGCACGCTGGCGCAAACATGTGCAGAGGCCATGGTGCCAAGCGGTGAAGCAACGTTATGTGGCGCAAAAGGGATCGAATACAGCTCGGCCAGATTGGCAATTTTGCGACATTCCGAGAGTCCACCACACTTAGGAATATCGGGCATGATGCAATCGACAGCCTGTTGTTCAATCAATTCGCGGAAACCATGGCGCAGGTACAAATTCTCGCCAGCGCAAATTGGCGTGCTGGTAGCCTGCTTAACCGCGCGCATCGCTGCGACATTCTCAGGCGGTACTGGTTCTTCTAACCATAGCAAATGAAACTGCTCAAGATCCTTGGCAAGCCGGATAGCACTTGGCACATCAAGGCGAGTATGGACATCGGCAGCCACAGCAATGTCTTTGCCTGCTGCTGTGGTTACCATCTCCACAAGTTCAACCATACGCTCATGTTCACGCTGACCCGCCGTGTAGTTGAAGGCATCCTTTGTGAATCCCCACCGTCCATCGGTTGGGCCAGTATAGGCTCCTACATCAACATCGATCTTGAGTGCACTAAAACCACGCTGGAAGACACCTTCTACAACCTTTTGGATTTCATCGAACTCCATGCCTGGTTCAACCTGACAGTCAGCATACATACGAATCTTATCGCGGAACTTGCCACCTAGCAGTTCGACAACAGGCACTCCGAGGGCCTTGCCCTTTAGATCCCAAAGCGCAATCTCGATTCCTGTGAGTGCGGTAATTAATGCGCCTGCAAAGCCACCATCGAAGACATGTGCCCGGCGTAACTCTTCAAAGATTGCATCTATCGCAAATGGATCACGGCCAATCAGGCGTATACGTAATTCATGAATGATGGCAATTGCCTGCACACCACCATGAACACATTCACCCATGCCAGTGATTCCTTCATCTGTTTCGACCTTAACCCACAAATGCATGCC
>JANLSE010000725.1:0-6215 GCA_031362265.1 Roseiflexaceae bacterium | reverse complement strand
TCATCGTTATGATGGGCCGCAATTGCATGCACAATCGCTGGCGAGCGACCCAAGCGGCGAGCAATATCTGCACCAATTAGCGCATGTGGCCCTTGGACTTCATGATCAACCGCCTTACCAATATCGTGGAGTAGTGCTGCTGTCTTCGCGACATTGATATTTGCTCCCAGCTCGGCTGCCATGTGCGCCGCCAACAATGCACACTCCAGCGAATGATGCAGTACATTCTGCCCATAGCTGGTGCGATATTTGAGGCGGCCTAGCAACTTGATCAAATCGGGATGTAAGCCCTGCACATTGGCTTCATACGCAACTCGCTCGCCTTCATCGCGCATGATTGCCTCGACCTCTTGCTGGGTTTTGACCACAACTTCCTCAATTCGCGTGGGATGGATTCGCCCATCCTTGAGCAGCTTGATTAACCCAAGCCGCGCAACCTCACGACGAACTGGATCGTGGCACGAAAGCGTCACTGCTTCAGGTGTGTCATCGACGATAATATCAACACCTGTAAACTGCTCGAATGCCCGGATATTGCGCCCTTCACGGCCAATGATTCGCCCTTTAAGCTCCTCACTTGGCAATGCTACGGTCGAAACCGTCACTTCAGCGACATATTCGGAAGCACAACGTTGAATCGCCATGCCAATGATCTTACGCGCCGTTTTATCAGATTCCTCACGGAGTGAACGCTCTACTTCGCGATAGCGCCGCGCACCATCCTCACGCGCCTCGGCTTCAACACGCTGCAGAATGATATTGCGTGCCTCTTCCTGGCCCAATGCGGAAATACGCTCCAGCTCAACACGCTGTTGCTGTCGAAACTGCTCAGCCTCCTGCTGAAGTTGCTCCGTCTGTCGCTCGCGGGTTTGGATCTGGCGTTCACGCCGATCAGCGCCCTCGATCTTGCGATCAAGATTTTCTTCCTTGCGCTGTAGTCGCTCTTCCTGTTTTGTGAGCGATGAGCGTGCCTCACGGATTTGAGCCTCAGCTTCATTCCGCAGTTGCAACGCTTCTTCCTTCGCGCTTAGAATAATATCCTTCTGCTCAGAGCGTACTTCCTCCAGCTGAAGGCGCTCTTCGGCCTCGCGCTGGCGGTGCGTGCTCTTAGTACTCTGTCTGTAAATCAATATGCCGATGCTAGCCCCCGTGATACCTGCCACGAGCGCCAGCAAGGCCCATTCAAGCCCTTGCACGACGTCCTCCTATGAAGTTATTAATGTGCGACTACAGACGATTCTATGGAATACAGAATCGCTCTGCGTTCGAGTCGTTCGGTAGATTATACCGCAATTAAGATTTTCTAATAATACCCGCTCAACTCACGCCCTGTCAAGGACTAGCAGAGATTCCTGCCATAATTGGTAGGCAACCATCGATACATGATTGAGATCGTTTATAATGAACACGGTTTCACACTGTTGGATATTGTATTAGCATGTATTTGAAACGGATCGAGATTCTCGGCTTTAAGACGTTTGCTACACGCACGGTTCTAGAGTTTCGCCCGGGAATTACCGCGATTGTCGGGCCAAATGGCAGCGGTAAATCAAATGTTGCCGACGCGATACGCTGGGTCCTTGGTGAGCAGAGCTATCTGGCATTACGCTCCAAACGAGCCGAAGATCTAATCTTTGGCGGCGGAACACGGCGCGCGCCATCTGGTTTCGCCGAAGTTTCACTCACAATCGATAATAGCGACCGACTGCTCCCACTGCCATACAGCGAAGTCACTATTGGCCGCCGCGCCACTCGCGCCGGGGAATTCGAATACTACCTCAATCGCAATCGTGTTCGCCTACGCGATATTCAGGAAGCAATTGGGCCGCTCGGTGGCTCCTATACGATCATCAATCAAGGCTTGGTTGATTCTGCCCTCAACTTACGCCCCGAAGAGCGCCGCCGCCTATTCGAGGATGCAGCCGAGATCGGCACCTATGAGCAGCGCAAAACAGATGCGGAGCGCCGCTTACGTGAGACAGCCGCAAATATCCAACGCTGCGATGATGTGCTCGTCGATCTCGAACCACGCCTGCGCTCACTCAAACGCCAAGCGACGATTGCGCGTAGTTACCGTGATCTACATATTGAACTACAACAATTGTTAGTTCAGTTCTACTCAGCACAGCGCCAGATTGCCCGTGCGACTTTGGCCACTGCCGAGCAAGTAGAACAACACGCAAACCAGCAACTGATTGATGCCCGTGCCCGCCAAGCAGCCGCCGCAAATGAACTTCACCAGCTTCGCGAAGGGTTACGGATCATCCGCGAGCGCCTCCAGGGTTTGCATGCCGCAAGTAGCGACCTCCACGACCGCGCAGAGGCCATCCAACGCGATCTGGCGGTTGGTGCTGAACGCCTGATTGCGCTTGAGCGCCGCACAGAAGACCTCGATCGCCAACGCCAGGAGCTTGCGCTTCGCCAGAGCGAACTTGAGCGTGATCAAACCGAAGCCAGCCAACGTCTCGCTGTCGCAGAAGCACGTTTAGCCGAGCATCGTGTTGCGGCTCACCAACATGAGCAGCAGCTCAAAGAACGCGAATTGGAGCGCCGTAGTGCACGCCAAGCACTTGAGCAGGCACAACGCGCCGAGATTCAAGCGAATGCGGCGCTCACTGAAGCCCGCCGCCGTATGGAACAGATCCATCTGCGGCGTGAACGAATCCAGCTTGAACGTACTCAACTCGCACCTGCACTCCAACAGGCTACCAGTATTCTGGCACAGCGCCGCCACGAAGCCGAACAAACTGGCCAGGCTTTCGAGCAAGCACAACTAGCACTCGTTACCGCTCAAGGGCATATCGACCAAATCCGTAGCGACGTAGATACCCTGCGCGCTGAACAACATCGTGCCGATGAGCAGGCTGCCCATGCCCGCCGTACTCTTGCCGATAGCGAAGCACGCCTGGAATCGCTTACCCGCCTACAACGCAGCTATACTGGCACATTTGCGGGTGTCAAAGCAGCGATGCAATGGGCCGAAACCCAGCACCGCACAGGGTTTACGCTTGTCTCAACAATCATTCGAACCCCAGCTGCCCTTGAAACCGCAATTGAGGTTGCCCTCGGCTCACGCTTACAAAATATCGTCGTTGAGCGTTGGGCCGATGCCGAAGAGGCGATCGAAGCACTAAAACGCAGCGGCGCAGGGCGTGCAACCTTCTTGCCACTCGACACGATTCGCGGGCCAGAGATCAGCGGTCAGCGGTCGAGTATCGCGAAACCAGAGTCGGGTATCGCGAATCCGGATCCCGGACTTCAGTCCACACCTAACCGCCTGGGTATTGCCGCCGAATTAGTCGACTACGATGAGCATTATCGGATTGTTGCCTGGTTCCTCCTTGGGCGCACACTTGTGGTGCGCGACATGCCAACCGCACGTGCAGAACTACGAACGCTAGGTGCTGGCTGGGTGATCGTCACCCTCGCAGGTGAGCAACTCAATGCTGGTGGAGCGCTTACTGGCGGGGCGCAAATCCGTGAGAGTGGCGCCCTTCGCCGCGAGCGCGAGCTCCGCGAGCTCCCAGAATTGATCGACACACAACGCCAAGCCGTTCAGGCCGCACAGCAAGTGCGCCAGGCTCTGGATCAACGCGCCGCATTAGTAGAACAATCGCGCCGTGAGGCCGAACAACAGCGTCGTCTGGCGCAACAACAACTCGATTCCCAACGCGAAAGACTCGATCGCGCCCGCCGTGCCACAACCCAAGCCGAAGGCGATGCGGCCATCCAAACACGCCGCGACCAGCAAATTGCAACTGAGCTAGCCGATCTTGAACAGCAAGAGCAGGCGCTTATTACTGAACTCACGATCTTGGCCGAGCGCGAGGCCCAATCCCGTGAACGCTACGAATCGCTACATGCTGAAGAACAAACTCGTAGTACAAATGACCAAGAACAGCAACAACTACTCAGCGCACTGCGCGCCACAGTTGCCGCTGCCGATGGCGAAACACGCACCGAGCGCGCCTTGCTTCAATCACATATCCAGAGTCTTACGCGTCTTAGCACACAATACGAAGAGATTGAGCGCCGCGCCCACGATTTCGAACATGAGCGAAGCGAACTTGACAATCGCTCACAAGAACTTGAGCTAGGCCACACGGCCCTGATGAATGCAATCGACGACTTGCGCCGCCAGATTGACCCTGCTGAGGCCGAAGTTGCCCTTGGTGAACAGGCCCAAGCTACACTGGAGGGGCAAACCAGCAGGCTCACAGAGCAATTGCTTGAACAGGAAACAACCCACAGTCGTGCCAGCATCGAAGCGCAACGCGCAAACGATCGCCTCAATACACTTTGGGAGCGAGCTGCAGCTGATGATATTGATTTGGATACAGTAAATACACAGTTACACATAGCTGATACCAGCACCCAAGCGCAGGTAATTGAAAATCACGTCTCTTTACAGCCTGATTCACCCCATGAACTCGTTTCGCAATCAAGCGTCGTGCAACCACTAAACGAAGCCAACCTCGAACCCCAGATCACAACATTACGCACTCGTATCCAACGGATGGGTGTTGTCAATCCATTGGCTCTGGAAGAATATGAAGAAACCAACCAGCGCTATGATTTTCTTAGTACACAGCTTACTGATCTGCGTGCGGCTGAACGCTCTCTGAGTGAATTGATCGCTGAACTCGATGGCGCAATGCAAATTCGCTTCGAGCGGACGTTTCAAGCAGTTGCGATCGAATTCGAACGTAGCTTTGAGCGCCTGTTTGGTGGTGGACAAGCACGCCTGATTCTCACGAAACCAGATGGTGAAGAGAGTGATGGAACTGAACAAGGCGTGCCGCTTGGCGTTGAAATTATTGCCCGCCCACCAGGTAAGCGCCAACAAACCCTCGCGCTTCTTTCGGGTGGCGAGCGCGCGCTCACTGCGGCCGCACTGCTCTTTGCGATTCTCAAGGTGAACCCATCGCCGTTCTGTGTCCTCGATGAGGTCGACGCAGCACTCGATGAGGCCAATGTCGGGCGTTTTCGCGATGCACTCCTCGATCTCGCGCGCGAGACCCAATTCCTGATAATTACCCATAATCGTGGTACGATTGAGGCAGCCGATACAATTTACGGAGTTTCAATGGGCGATGACAGTGCCTCACGCATTCTTTCACTACGCTTGCAAGAATTAGTAGAAGAGTAACCAGTACCAAAGCCAACGAGCAATAACGCTCAGAGTCATGCAACCAATCACCACTTGCTGTCGTGTGCCATCGATCATCAGCCATACTCAAAAGGAGTCCTCTATGCAAAAAACAATCGTTGTCCTCCAAGGCGATCAGACCGGCCAGGAGCTACTCGATGAGGCGTTGCGTGTGCTTGACCCTAGCGTAACTGGTATCGATGTAGCCTTTGAAACATACGACTTAAGCTTAGAGAATCGCCGCAAAACCAATAATGCAGTTGTCCACGAATCAGCCAAAGCAATGGTTCAACATGGGCTTGGCCTCAAAGCCGCAACCATCACCCCCGAAATCAAGGGCGATGTTGGTAGCCCAAATGCCCTCCTACGTGAAGATGTAGATGGCACAATTATTGTGCGAACCGGACGGCGGATCCCCGGTGTACGGCCAATTGGCGGAGTCCACGCCCCGGTGGCAGTTATTCGTATGGCGGTTGGCGATGCCTATGGCGCGAAGGAATGGCGCGAGGGCGAAGGGCTAGATGAAGTGGCCTATCGAACAGAGCGCATCACACGCCGCCACTGCTATGCAGTTGCCGAATACGCATTCCGCCATGCCGAACGGCTCGGATCGAAGGTCTTTGGTGGCCCTAAGTATACCGTGAGCACAATCTATGAGGGCATGCTCAAAGAGGAAATGGATGCGGCCGCGAAGCGCCACCCACTTGTACGCTATGAGCCGCAACTGATCGACGCAACCTATGCACTGCTCCTAACAAATGCTGGCGATGGCATGGTTATCCCGGCGCTTAACCGCGATGGCGATTGCCTCAGCGACATGGTGCTCCAGATGTTTGGCTCGATAGCTGGCTCCGAGTCGCTGCTGATCAGCTTCGACGATCAATGGCAGCCACGAGTAGTCATGGCGGAAGCCCCACATGGCACCGCGCCAAGCCTGTTTGGCAAGAATGTCGCCAACCCTATGGCCATGATTTTGGCAGGTGCGTCGTTACTCCACTATTCTGGCGATAAAGCTCGCACGGCTGCACGCGCCATTACCGAATCCGTCTTTGAGGCTGTGTATGAT
>JANLSE010000684.1:0-3830 GCA_031362265.1 Roseiflexaceae bacterium | reverse complement strand
CAGAATGCGATAGGTTGTGAACGCCACCGATGGAAGCGCCGCGCCAGTAAAGTAGACATGGAATGGTGAAATCTCGCCAGCATTCAGGTAACTTCGCTCAATAAAACCGTTGCTGCTCGCCATGACTCCGCCGGCCTCGTTCAGCAACTCGATTTGCACTTGGATTCGCTCTCGTGCGGCACCACTCTCGTTTCGTAGTTCGCCAACAAACAGGATCGAATTTGGGTCATCTTCCCATGTGACACCCGAAACACTGAAATCAAGCGTATTGCTGGCAGGCTTCGCATCTACCATTGGTGCAGTGCTGCGTTGGCTAAGCTGGAGCGGCGCAAGCTCACGAGTCGGGCGCGCTGTGACAACCGCTACTGTGGGATTCGTCACCACCAGCGAATCCTGAGATACTGGCTGTAGGATCGCCCTCGCCAATCCGATTGCTGCTAAAAGCATGATCATAGCGCCAACAGCAAGCAAAGGTGGCAGACGTGTGGGTTTTGATTGACGCGCAAACGGTGATGCGGCCTTTGGCGGTACTGGGTTCGCCGCAAGCGGCACTGTTGGTGGTGCGGCACGCGATTGTGTCACTGCTCGTTGCCCACCCAATAAGCGTAATGCCGTAGCAACTTCCATTACAGATTGCGGCCGATCTGCTGGTTTTTTCGCTAACAACTGAAGAATAAACGCATCTACACGGGCGCTCAGGGTTGGGATATGGACTGAAGGGGCAGCCGGTTCCTGCGTAAGATGCCCACGAATCACTGCTGGAACATCGCCACTGAATGGTGGCTGGCCGGTGAGTGCCTCATATATCAATGCCCCTAACGAGTAAATATCGGTGCGCGCATCAAGTGGCTCATTCCGAATCTGCTCGGGAGCCATATACTCAGGCGTACCAACTGGTGTACCAGGCTGCGCACTCCCCTTGAGCGCCAAGCCGAAATCAGCGAGCACTGGTGTGCCATCGCCACGCAGTAACACATTTCCTGGCTTCAAATCACAATGAATAACACCCTGCCTATGGGCGTAGCTTAATCCATCAAGCAAAGGTAGTAACATTTCGATTGCTGGTGTAAGCGCAAGCGGCCCTTTCGCCAATCGATCAGCCAGGCTGCGCTCAATCAGCTCCATAACAAGAAATGGCTGCCCCTGATACTCATCGACATCAAAGATATTGATGATATTCGGATGCGACAGTGCCGCAACCGTCTGTGCCTCTTGAAGAAATTCTGCCCGCGCGGTAGCGTCATTGGTGTGCATGAGCTTAACTGCAACCGGACGCGCCAGCTGTGGGTGCAACGATTCATAGACAGAGCCTGCCCCACCTTGCCCAATCAAGCGCCCCAATGTGTATTTACCAATTTGCATAACCCTCACAGAAGCAGTGGAACATTGAAGCATTGGAACATTGAAGCGGGGTGCCCTCTGGGCCAAGCCGGGTACCAGACCGGGGTGCCCTTTGGGCCTGGTACCTCGGTGTAGCATTGGAGCCGGGTACCCTCTGGGTGTAGCATTGGAGCACGAATTGTCACCCTGTCACCCTGTCTTCTTGTCTCCTTGTCTTGCGTTCTGCGCTCTGCGCTCTGCGCTATATGCTGTCCCGCTCCGGTAGCCACGCCACCACATCTAGATAACGTGCGAAGTGCAGTAGTGGTTGCATATCGGGTAGTTGAACCCCAATTTGGCTGGTCATGGCATTCAATTGAAATTCTGCTTCAGCCGGTTGCAATGGCCATGGGGTATGGTAAATATCGCCCCGTAATACATGGCCACGCGGGTTTGCGGCATAGAGTGCGTAACGTTCGGTCAGCCAATGTTCAAGCGAACCTGGCTGTGCGGCATATACTGGGCCAGTGGGGCGGTACTGTACCTGAAGCTGCGCTGGAGCTGCGCCACGATCGGTGCGCACGCTTGTGTAGTGAAATGCCTCGCCCACAGGCTGGCATTGCATACGTGCATCAACATACGGTAAGTGAAATGCCATCCGTGCGACGCGCACCGCCACCGGATTTGCCGCATCAAGGCTAAAAAACCACACCCCTGGCTTGCCAGCGATTGTTACATACGTGCGTAGATTTAGCTCGACAAACGCGGAAAACCAGGGCAACGCTGGGATCATCCGTGGCCGCACACCTGTCATCCGGAACGGAACGACACCAAGCCAGGCGTTACCATCAAATGTGTCAATTGTTAATGCGCGTGGAATGTGATCACGTAGTGCAGCTACTGATACAGGCCAATGCGCAAATAGCAAATCACGCCATTCCATAGCCATGATCCAAGAGGAGATAAGGCCAGGAGCGCGGGAAACAGGGAGACCAGGAGAGTTCATCTATTTGCCTTTCGCACTAGCTCCGTGTCTCCTTGTCTTGCTAGCCTGTGGTCACTCTTCACGCAGAATATAGCCAACCCCACGTACCGTATGTATCAGGCGGGCCTCGCCGTTCTGTTCGAGTTTCTGCCGCAAATAGCGCACATACACCTCGATAATATTGCTCTCGCCGCCAAAATCATAGCCCCACACACGATCATAAATCACCTCGCGTGTAAGCACCTGCTGTGGGTTGTGCAGAAACAATTCAAGTAGCTCATACTCTTTGGCAGTAAGATCGACACGCCGCTTACCAATCGCAGTTGTATGGCCAGCAGTATCCATAGTGAGGTTAGCATAGCGCAACACAACCGGATTTTCATCACGCTGGCGCCGCCGTAACTGTACACGCACCCGCGCTACCAACTCCTCGAAGGCAAATGGTTTGACAAGATAATCATCTGCACCAGCCTCCAAACCAGCCACCCGATCCGGCACGGCATCGCGCGCGGTCAGCATAATAATCGGCACTTCGGAAGCACTACGAATACGCCGCGCCACTTCCAGGCCATTCAACCCTGGAAGCATAAGATCCAGTATAACCAGATCTGGTGGGCGCTCACGGGCTGCGACAAGCGCGGCATTGCCATCCGTGGCTATCTCGGCCGTGAACCCCTCCAGTGTCAGGCCGCGTCGCAAAAAACCGGCAATCTCTGCCTCATCCTCAACAATTAGTATATGAGTCATTGCTGCACCTATCTGATACACGCCACCAAACACTCATATCCGCTTTTGTGGCGCAGTGTGTATTGCATCGGAGGCATACCACGGGGCGTAGAAATCTCTATACTCCATAGTATGCCTGCCAGTTCCAAACTAGCTACACTATACAATATCTCGTATGCAATACGCAACGCTAGATTGCCAAGCTCACGGCAGAAGGAACTGCTTGATGACGCGCTGTGTAAGCAGCAACATGGTATTGCGCAAGGGTTCACGGCTCCAGAGCTGGCCATGTGGCTCAATCGTCAGGTACCCACGGTAGTCATGCTCATAGAGAAATGCCATGACCTTACCCCAATGAATATCACCCATGCCAGCGGCAGGTTCTGAAATCACATGCCCGTTATGCTTGAGATGTTCTTTGATATGCACATGTGTAATACGATCCCCATGGCGCTTCAACAGATCAATATAATCCTCACCAGCATGATCCACATTCGCCGGATCAAACTTCAAGCCAACATGTGGCACTGCTGCCCAGAGCGCCTCGAATGCGGCTGTTGAACGTAAGAAACCGCCATGATAGCCATACACTGCAAGCTGCATGCCCGCCGCGCGAATACGCTCGATCGATGGATGGAGTGTCTCGGCAAAGGCTGCCACATTCTCAGCAAGATCATCGGAATACTGACCACCACCAGTAATAACAATTGGCGCACCAAGGATCTCGGCATATGAAATCGCATGGCCAAGCTGCGCGAGGCTCGCACTCCGTTCCTCAGGGTTGGCAGAAATATGATTC
>JANLSE010000662.1:0-14549 GCA_031362265.1 Roseiflexaceae bacterium | reverse complement strand
GCGATACACCTCGGCTTCCATGCCGCTGGCCAGCAAATCTGTTGCTGTAAGCTGATACTTCTGAAGTAGTGCCTGTTTGTCGGGAAACGGTATCAATGGCACAACGTACTTGCGATCATTTGAATTGTCCTAGAGTGGAGTAACGCTGTATGATTGGTATTCTACAAACCGAACGGCTGTATGTGCGGCATGTCCATATACTTGATCATGTGGCCATGTGCGCTATCTTTGGCGATGCCGAGGTGATGCGATTTGGTGCTGGGGTTCAAACCAAAGCATGGGTTCACGATTGGTTAGCGACCTGTCTCGATCAATATTATCGGCAATGGGGATTTGGGCCATATGCTGTTGTTGAGCGGCAGAGCCGACAGGTTATTGGGTACTGTGGCTTGTTCTACTTTCCAGATATTAATGGTCGCCCTGAAGTCGAGATCGGTTATCGATTAGCGCGGTCAGCCTGGGGTCATGGCTATGCCACCGAGGCTGCCCAAGCTGTTCGGGATTTTGCGTTCCAAACGTTGTGTTTGAAGCGGCTGATCGCGCTGATCGACCCACACAATAGCGCATCAATTCGTGTAGCAGAAAAACTTGGTATGGCATATGAGTCTGATGTGGTGTTCGAGGGCTATGACCATCCGGATCATGTGTACGCAATTGCGGCTCTCTAGATCGCGTTCGCGGGTCTATCTTCACCACAGAGGCACAGAGGCCACAAAGTTGGAAACGATTGCAGCCTCTGTGCCCTCCGTGCCTCTGTGGTGAAGCTCTCTGTTTGGACGCTTCCTTTGGTTAGCGGAATCCGGCGGCAATGACCCGAAACCAAGGGCCACGCTCTACGGTTGACAGCATCTGGTTGAATTGTGGCTCGCAATCAAGATGTTGTGCCATACCTTCTTGGATCATGGGGCGGCCAGTTGCGGTGCGTGCCAGAAATGCGCCACCAGGGTTGAGGCAATCCTTGGCGCGCAGCGTGAGGGCGCTAAACTGTTCCTCGGTCATCCAATCTGCAATATTCGAAATACTGATCAGATCAAACGGCCCGGTTTGCTGAGTGAGGCTGCTCATCAGTTCCACCAGATTGCCATGGTGTAGCCCCAGCCGATCCTTGGTTCCCAGTTGCCGTAATGACTGCTGCCCCTGCTCTTGGAGATAGAGTGGTAGCCCTTGCTCGCCTGCGCTGGTTGCATAGCGGTTCGCAAAGACGGTTGTGACAAATGGGTTCATGTCGGCCTGTGGCTGTTGTAGTGCACGGAAATGGCATTCGCCGAGGTACCCAGCAATACCGGCAATCCGTGCGGCGAGTGCTTCGCTTGGTAGGCCGAATAGATCCTGAATATAGGCTGGCGTGAAAATCGCATGATATACTGCTTGCCATGTCGCTAGCTCATGATCGTGTACTGGCCGCTTGAGTGGTTCAAATCCTGCCTGCTGTACACCTGCCAGAATATCGTGCATGCTCATATCGTTGCGCCCGACATGCTGGACTCCAAAGGCAAGATCGTTCTCACGGCGTGCCTCCCAAAATGCGCGTGTTGGATCTGGCAGTGCAGCACTGATTGTAGCGAAGAGGGCTAATCGCTCAGCAGAACCAAGCGACCCCACGCGAGCAGGATCGCTTCCCAAAAGGCTCAGTTGTTCATCGCGCGTCAGCAATTCTGCTGCGGTACGACGTAATTCACACAGCTGTAGTTGTGCCAGGTTCAGATCAACCGCGTCGACACGACCTACCGCTGGGTTTGTGAGCACACTCAACACGTTCTCACCAGACGATGCAACCATCAATACCCGTAGTTGCGCCGTCTGGTTAAGTTGTTTGAGTACCGCAAGCTCGGTTTGATAGTCTTCATTCTGCACGGAATAGAAGATATCACTACGGAATGATAGGTTCTGCACAGATTCCCCCTTACATAACGAGTTGCAATCGCCGTTCTGTTATATTCGTTGGGTATTCGCAGAGTGGATGAGTAAACTACAACTCAATCTTGAACAATACACCACAGAGGCACAGAGACACAGAGGCTGCAATCGTTTCCAGCTCAGTGTCCTCTGTGTCCTCTGTGGTATTAATACCTTGTTTCATCTGGCACCGCGTTTGTCTGTTATAGGTAGGCTTAATCGATTTTGAAGAGCAAGCGTGGCAGTTCCTCGTAGTTTGCCATGCCATCCTTCCGATACACGAAGGTACGCTCCTCGGCGGTGGTGATTGAGCAGTAATTGCCGTTTCGGTCGATCGCAACCATATTCATGGCGTTTGGCGTACCACTCATAATTGGCATCAGATCGCGGAACGCCTCTTGGCAGGCCTCCTCAACCGACATGCCCATCTTCATGTACAGTACTACACTACGTGCTGTGCCAGCGCGGATAGCGGCTTCGCCCCAGCCGGTACATGCCGCCGCGCCATAGCGGTCGTCGGCATAGTTGCCAGCCCCAATAATGGGTGAATCGCCCAGGCGGCCTGGGTATTTCCAGGCCCAGCCGCTTGTGCTGACAGCTGAAGCGATCCGGCCATGCGAATCCTGAGCGATAAAATTGACGGTGCCTGTCACATGCTCGGGATCTTTGGTGATCTGGGTCGAACGTGCCAGCAGTTTTGCAACCTGTTCGGCAACGCCATGCCACTCAATCATGGCATCGCCGTCTATACCAGCCTGCCAAGTGGCCTTGGCCTCCTCTGAGAGCAAATTCTCGGGCACTAGGCCGATCTCAGCGGCAAAGCGTGCAGCGCCCGCGCCAACCAGCATTGCATGCGGCAGTTCGTCCATCACACGCCGGGCGGCCGTAATCGCATAGCGATAGCGCGTAAGTGCGCCAACTGCGCCTGCCTTCAGGGTTGTGCCATCCATGATCGAGGCGTCGAGTTCAACCTCACCAAGCAGATTGGGGTAACCACTATACCCAACCGAATGATCTTCGGGGTTATCTTCTACTAAGCGGGTTGCTGCCTCGACAGCATCAATTGCCGAACCGCCACTCGCCAGAATCTTCCAGCCAGCCTCCATGCCAACATTGCCATTTGAGCTAGAAATCAGGATCACGATACTACTCCTGTAGGTTGAATAATGTACACAGGGATTATACAGCGCAGTGCGTAGAGCGCAAAGCGCAGAGTGCAGAGTGCAGGAGCGATTCTCAACGCAAAGACGCAAAGACCGCGAAGGCGCTAAAACTCCAAAGTTTCAGACTGTGTGATCATTTTTCAGTGTGGATTGTTGGAAAATCCGGTCTTTGCCGTTCCTCCAGCGTGCTCCTAACAGATGGGGTTCATTGCAAGGCAGAACTCCATTGGTATGAGGCAACTGACATTGGAACCCACGAATTAAAGATTAAGCGTTTCTTTGATTGAATAAGGATTTCATATCCCGCCTCTGTGTCTGTGCCTCTGTGGTAAATAAAAGCGCCATCCCCACACGCCACGCAATAAGCACCAGGTGCCGCTGCGCTCTTGCGTTCTGCGCCGTCCCGCTCTTCTGTTACAATACCCGCCATCTTCGGGTTCGTCGCACAACAGGGAGCGTGTCATGGCCGATGCGATTGAGGCGCCTGCGCCACGTCGGTTCTCCACACTGGATCAGTTGTTTGTTTCATGTTTTTGGCTGGCCTACAATGTGCACTGGGGTGCCCTGGTTGCGATTGTGCTGCCGAGTCAGATTGCCGCGATTGTTGGCGATGCACACAAGGAATTCTATAATGGGATCATCCCGCCGATTGGTGCGGTTGTCTCGCTGCTGATTACGCCACTGGCTGGTGCGCTTTCAGATCGATCCAGGAGCCGTTTTGGGCGGCGGCGACCGTTTATCCTCACTGGCACATTGGTCAATATTGTCTTTCTGCTGCTGATTGCTGGTTTTGGCAATGGTAGCAATATCTGGCTGTTCCTACTGCTCTATATGGGTATTCAATTAGGCAATAATTGGTCTGGCGGGCCATATGCTGGGTTGATCCCGGATATTGTGCCAGCGGCGCAACGTGGCAGTGCCAGCGGCTGGATGGGCCTGATGACAGCCGTAGGTACGCTGATTGGCGCGCTCTCAGCCGGGCAATTGATCGCGAACGGCAACTATTGGCCGATCTATATTGTGATCATCGTCGCGCTCCTGATCATGCTTAGCCTGACGCTGTGGGGCGTGCGTGAACAACCCCAGACCGCAGATCCTGGGCCGTTCGACTTGGCTACCTTCCTGCGCTCATTCTTGCTCGACCCAGCAATATACCGCAATTTCTATTGGGTACTGGCAACACGCGGCCTGGTGACAATGGGGATTTATTCAGTATTTACCTTCTTCCAGTTCTTCCTCAAGGATATTATCCAGGTAGAACGACCAGAAGAACAAGCCTCATTCTTGATCGGGATCATTATCGCAACTGGCATTCCAACCAGCTTAATCGCTGGGTCGCTCTCCGATAAATATGGCCGTAAGCCGCTAATCTACCTCAGTGGTGCGGTCATGGCACTTGCATCAATAATCTTCATTGCAGTGGCATTCGCTCCTTCACTAACGGTTACCTTCCTTATTGGGGGGTTGTTTGGTGTCGGCTACGGTGCCTATCAGGCGGTCGATTGGGCGCTTGCGCTCGATGTTCTTCCAGGTGGCGAAGATTCTGCCAAGGACATGGGGATCTGGCATGTTTCACTTGTATTGCCCCAGATTCTCGCCCCAGCGATTACTGGCCTGACCCTCAACGCACTCAAAGGCACTTCGCTCCTCTTAGGCTATACTGTCGTGTTTGTTATGACCGCTGTCTGGTTTGTGCTTGGCACTATATTTGTACGTCAGGTACGCGGAGTGCGCTAACGGCGTTGGAACGTTGGAACGTTGGAGCATTGAAGCATTGAAGCATTGAAGCATTGAAGCGGGGTGCCCTCTGGGCCAAGCCGGGTGCCCTCTGGGCGAAGCATTGAAGCCGCTTTATTTCTTGTTCTGGTTCTTGGTTCTTGGTTCACTTGTTCACTTGTTCGCTTGTTCTGGTTCTCGGTTCTGCGGTTCTTGGTTCTGTGGTTCCGCGGTTCTTGTTCGCTTGTTCGCTTGTTCCGCGGTTCTGCGGTTCTGAGGTTCTGCGGTTCTGGTTCTTGGTTCTTGAAAATATGCCTCACATCGAACTTCATCTGGATAATATTGCAATCGATTATGGCTCGCGGCGGGTTGTTGCCGGGGTTTCGCTGACGCTACAGGCGGGTGAGACTCTTGTGGTGGCAGGTGCAAATGGTAGTGGCAAAAGCTCGTTGCTACGAGTCTTATGTGGGTTACAGCGCCCGTCGCGTGGAACTGCCAATTATCTGGTGGATGGGAATGCATTACGCCCAGATCATGCACGCGATCTGGTTGGCTGGCTCTCACCAGATCTGCAACTCTATCGCGAGCTAACCGCACTTGAGAATCTACGCTTTTTCGCGCAGGTACGTGGCTTGGCATTCAGTGATGTCGAACTAACCCAGCGCTTGGATTCAGTAGGGTTGAAGGGTCGCGGGGCCGATCTGCTGGCCGCATATTCTTCGGGTATGGCCCAACGGCTACGCTATGCTTATGCGCTTCTACATGCGCCACTGGTATTGTTGTTGGATGAGCCTACCGTGACATTTGATGAGCATGGAACGGCGCTGTTTGAACGGGTTATAGCAGAGCATCAGGCGCGGGGTGGCCTTCTGGTGATCGCAACAAACGATCCACGTGAGCTACGCTTTGGGGATTATGTGTTGAGGCTCGGGGCTGGGAGCTAGCAAGGTTGAGATAAGCAAGTATCTAGTGCGTTGGAGCAGTTTTGAAACGTACCACAGTTGAGCATCAGCCTCATTCTCTGCCATCAGCGTCGCTCTGGCATGCATCCTGGGCGGTCTTCATGAAAGATGTGCGTAGCGAACTTCGCACACGCTATGCACTGAATGCTGTGCTTTTGTTTGCAATCAGTACTGTTGTGGCGATCAGCCTTGGGATCGGGCCACTAGCGCCTGCGCGCAATGCCGATCTACGTATTATTCAAGCGGCCATGCTGTGGGTCGCGATTCTGTTTGCGGCATTCACCGGGCTGGCACGTTCTTTTGTACAGGAGGAGGAGGCGCGCACCGCCGCTGCCTTGCGCCTTGCCGCCCCACCATTGGCTGTCTACCTTGGTAAGTTGCTTTTTAACTTGGCGCTGCTGGCATTGCTTGTGATTATCACCAGTTTGCTGGCGATAGCCATGCTGCGTATACGGGTTGGGAATCCAGGGCTGCTCGTGGCATTATTGGCGCTGGGCATGCTCGGGCTTGTGTCCGCGACAACTCTTATTGCCGCCATCATCGCCCGCGCCAGCGTTAAGGGAGCGCTATTTGCTGTCTTAGCATTCCCGCTGCTCGTTCCACTCCTGGTTGTCACCATCCAAGGCACCGATCTCGCCTTTTCCGGGTTCGGCTGGGATCGCGGGATTCTCCCACTTCAAGTGTTGGCAGGCTATACGATTGCCCTGTTCACTGCCTCGCTTTTCCTCTTTGGCAGCGTCTGGGAAACGTAGCAGATAGCTATTGCTCTGTTGCTTGCTCCCATCCACAAAATCCATAGATTGACGCGCTCCTCTTCCACACATCTTGATACAATCTTGATACCCCACTCTACAATCCTTAGGTTGTTTTGAGGTCGAACGTGCTATGCTCCGCAGCATCGATTGATTTGATGGCTGGGGGTTGGCCATGTTTCGATATGTGTTGCGGAAAATCCAGCGCCATATTCCTGATACAGCGTCTGTACAAAAGAGCGAACTGAGCCTTCAGGTGGTTCTTTGGTTTATTTGGTCTCTTGCGGTCGTTGGGTGGCGGCGCATCATTGGTTTATCGCCATGTTGGCGCATACACGACTCAATCTCACCGGTCTAATCATAGATTGCTTGCTATGTGGCCTTATTGGCCTTGTGGTTATGACTAAAGTCGAAATGGGGATCGAACCATGGCGATTTCATGAATAGAGGCTAGCATGTTCGGTGTTCTTAAGCGCTTCCTGGTTGGACAACCACTCGACACGTCCAAACAACATGAGCAGAAGCTCAGTAAGCGGGTTGCATTGGCCGTCTTTTCGTCTGATGCACTCTCGTCGGTTGCATATGCCAGCGAGGCAATCTTAGTTGTGCTTGTGGTTGCTGGTACAACAGCGCTGCCCGTCGTCATGGAGGTCTCAGCCGCGATTGTCTTTCTGCTGGCGATTGTGGGATTCTCCTACCGGCAAACAATTCATGCCTACCCAAATGGTGGTGGTGCCTATATTGTGGCGCACGAGAACCTTGGGGAGATCCCAGGTTTAATTGCAGCAGCCTCACTCCTGGTAGATTATGTCCTGACGGTGGCAGTTTCCGTTTCAGCGGGAGTGTTTGCGATAACCTCACTGGCCACAACCTGGGGCTATCCGCAGGTTGGTAACTATAGTGTGATGATTGCGCTGGTCTGTATTGGGCTGATCACATTGGTCAATCTGCGTGGTGTTAAGGAGAGTGGGCTGATCTTTTCGGTGCCAACCTATGTTTTTATCTTCAGCATGTTTGGCCTCATTCTGGCTGGAATCGTGCAGATCATTGGCCAAGGCGCAGTTGCGGCTCCGGTTCAACCCAACCTGTTGCCACCGCAGACCGAGAGCTTAGGGCTCTTCTTGATCCTGAAGGCATTTGCAGCTGGTTGTACGGCGCTAACCGGTGTTGAAGCTATCTCGAATGGCGTCCCCGCCTTCAAGCGCTCTGAGTCGCATAATGCCTCGACAACACTCTTATGGATGGTGGGTATTCTTGGCGTTATGTTCATGGGAATAAGCGTGCTAGCGCATTTCTCTGGCATCACACCCCGTGATGATGTTAGTGTTGTTTCACAGATCGCTGCCCAAGTGGTTGGCACCGGCCCGGCATTCTTCATTATTCAGCTCTCAACAGCATTGATCCTTGTACTGGCTGCCAATACCTCATTTGCCGATTTCCCACGGCTTGCATCACTCCTTTCGCATGATCGCTTCCTGCCGCGCCAGTTTGCCAGCCGTGGTGATCGGCTCGCATTTTCGAACGGCATTATCGTGCTGGGATTTCTTGCTGGCGTGATCGTCGTTATCTTCAATGCTAAAGAGCAAGCAATGCTCCCGCTGTATGCGATTGGCGTGTTTATCTCATTTACGCTTTCACAAGGCGGCATGGTTGTTCATTGGTGGCGCTCAAAAGAGCCAGGTTGGCAGCGTAGTGCATTTGTGAATGGGTTTGGAGCGATACTCACAGCTCTTGTGTTGGTTGTAATTGTGCTGACCAAGTTCATGCAGGGTGCATGGGCCGTATTGCTCATTATGCCACTCTTGGTACTTGTGTTTCGTCAAATCCGCCGACATTATCGATCGGTTGCACAGCAACTATCGCTTGCTACTCGCGCGCCAGTTGGGGCTGTTATCCGCCATACCGCACTTGTGCCGATCTCAGGTGTGCACCGTGGTGTGATCCCGGCCCTCGAATATGCGCGTGCACTCGCATCCGATAATGTGACAGCATTGTATGTTGATCTGGATCCAGAGCAGACCGAACAGATTCGCGCAAAATGGGCTAAATGGGGCAACAATATTCCGCTTGTAGTGCTATCATCACCATATCGCAGCCTGATCCGTCCAATCTTGGATTATGTTACCGAAGTTGATGCCCGCTATACCGATGATGTTCTCACCATTATCCTTCCCGAGTTTGTGCCAGCACATTGGTGGGAGCATTTGCTACACAACCAAACCGCCTTGACGCTCAAAGCCGCCCTGCTTGGACGCAGAGGTGTAGTTGTAACAAGTGTTCCCTATCACCTAGATTAGGTATTGTTAGGCATTGCAAGAACGTGAAGTAGGCCATGATACTCCGAGCATATAAGGCTCGGAGTATTTGCTGATAGCCTCATGATGCAGTATAATTACGTAAATCACAACCCCCGCTCACGGCAAGAAACGAGAGCAGAATGCCCAGATTTAATCGTGTGACACAGATCGGGAAGTTGCTCCTTGGCCTTTGGATGGCTGGCGTGTTAGTGTCGATGTTCTTGATCGTGCCTCAGTATGTTGGTCTTGGCGATGCTGGTCGGATCATTATCATGCATGTGCCCACGGCATGGATCACGACTCTGGCGTTTGGTATATCCGCTTTTTTTAGCATTCGTTACCTCTGGAAACGGCGTCCGCAGGATGATGCTCAGGCTGTGGCTGCCGCTGAGGCTGGTATGCTGTTTTGTGTGCTCGCAACGGTTACCGGTTCCATTTTTGCACAGATCGTCTGGGGTGTATTCTGGAACTGGGATCCACGCGAGACCTCGATTTTGGTGCTGTTGTTGATCTATGCTGCCTATTTTGCGCTACGCTCGGCGCTCGATCAAGCCGAGCAGCGTCGCCGTTTAGCGGCAGTGTATAATCTATTTGCAGCTGTGACAATGCCGTTTCTGCTGTTTGTAGCTCCACGCATTGCTGATAGTACCCTGCATCCAAACTGCGCATTTATTCAGGGCAGTAAGTGTAATGGCATTACACTGCAAGTAAATGGCAATAAAATCGGGCTGCTTGGTGATGTCAAGCTAGAACTACTCAGTATTGAACAGCAGGGTGGGTTAGCAATTGCCCATGTGCGTGCGAGCCAGCCCGGCCTCAGTGAAGTTCAGGAACTTGCGCCAACCTTTGAGTTAGCGACTGGTAAACCTGCCGATCGACCGGGATTTGCGAGCCAGCAGTTTATGCTAGCGGCGGAACGTATTGATCTTGCACAAGGTACCGCAGTGTTGAATATTGAGGCACCCGGAACAGGGTTACTCAGCAATTCACGAACACTATGGACATTCCTTGCGTCGAATCTTGGGTTTATGGGTCTCTTCTTCTGGTTATATCAATTGCGCGCCGATCTACTGATACTACAGGAGCGGCTTGCTTGGCGGGAGCGTGGTGATGAACTTCCTGCTTGATCCAGCTATCGCGATTTATGTTGCATTAGCGGTTGCATTAGTTGTTTGGGCTGGCTTGTTTGTCTTTCTTTGGCGGGTCGATCAGCAGGCTCAGGAGCTGCGCCGTAAACTCGATCAGACGGCAATGGTGGAGCCGCGTGAGACTCCCCGTGCGACAATTGAAACACAGCGGCCAGGCTCATCTGCCGCAACACCTGAATAGAGGAGCCATGTATGGCAACAGTTAGTGGTGAAGTACTGCAACGCGGAGTACGAATCAAACCGATCTATCTGATTGGCATTGCAATGATCGTCCTCGCCATTGCATTAGGGTACAATGGGCTGCAGCAATCCTTCCGCCCCTATACCCAAAGTATTAATGAAGCGATCAACGCAAACCGTAGCGTTCAGTTGCAGGGGTTTCTTGGCAGCAAAGGCGCATATAATCAAGC
The DNA here is from genome assembly GCA_031362265.1 of Roseiflexaceae bacterium. Taxonomy (GTDB): domain Bacteria; phylum Chloroflexota; class Chloroflexia; order Chloroflexales; family Roseiflexaceae; genus JANLSE01. Next base: position 4,205 of record JANLSE010000662.1, on the reverse strand, counting down.
TGGGAAATTCACCTTCGATCTCCAAGATACTACTGGTAAAATGGTGAAGGTTGTCTATAGCCAGGCGAAACCAAGCAACTTCGAGCAGGCCATTAGTATTGTTGCGATCGGTCATTATGACGCATCGCAGCAAGCCTTTATCGCGGATGAGCTTCTCGTAAAGTGCCCATCAAAATACCAGGAACAGGCGAATCCTAAAGGATAACGGGGATTGCGATAGCGCACCATCTGTGCTTTTAGCACACTAGGAGTGGTCATGTACCTGCTTGGAACAATGCTGATTGTTGCGGCGATTGCGGCGGGTGCGCTGGCAACCGTAAGCTATATGCTTGTGCCGCGTGGCAACATAGGAGCACTCAATTATGGCCGAATCGGCACACGTGCTGCACTAGCAATGGTAGTGTTGGTCGTTATGTTGCTCAACTACCTCTTCATCAACCAACGCTATGATATTGATTATGTCTATAACTATAGCTCCTCGGATCTTGAGCCATACTTCCGTGTAGCGGCAGTATGGGCTGGGCAACCCGGCTCATTTGTGATCTGGGTGTTATGGGGTCTGGTGGCGGCGCAACTACTCATAAAGCGTACACGAAATAATGAGCCATATGTGCTTGGCGTGTTTATGTTTATCCAGACAGCGCTCTTGGTGTGTATGCTTGTGCGTAACCCATTCGTGCCGCATCTGGATGCGAATGGGCTTCCATTCACGCCAGCGGATGGAAAAGGTCTCAACCCAACGCTACATAATATCTGGATGCTGATCCACCCACCGATCTTGTTTATGGGTTTTGCACTCATGGCTGTGCCATTTGCCTTTGCGCTGGCTGGCCTGATTCGGCGTGATTACGATGGCTGGATCAAAGGCGCCATGCCTTGGGCAATCGCAGCTTGGTCGTTCCTTGGGCTAGCGCTCCTGCTTGGTGGGTACTGGGCATACGAGACGCTCGGATGGGGTGGTTACTGGGGATGGGATCCAGTCGAGAACTCGGCGCTTGTGCCTTGGTTAATCGGGACAGCGCTCCTGCATGCACTTCTGATCCAGCGCACAGGTAGTGGGCTGCGGCGCACAAACTTCGCGATCGCGATCTCGGCCTATATCGCCATTTTCTACTCAACATTCCTCACGCGTAGCGGTGTGCTCTCTAGCTTTTCCGTTCACTCATTTGTGGAGGAAGGGCTTAAGGGCCTCATGATTGGTTATTTGGTAGCGATTACAGTGGGTGGCTTAGGAACGCTGGCATGGCGCTGGCGCGATATCCCGGCCCGCCCGCTCTCAGAAAAGCTACTCTCACGCGATAGCTTCTTTATTCTTGGCATTATTGGCCTGCTGGTGATTGCGGCACTCGTCGGGCTGGGAACCTCCATGCCGGTCATTTCCGCTATCCCTGGGGTTGGGAGCGCCTTGCAAGGCTTCCTTGGCCAATACTTTGCACTCGATGATGGCACAACCTATGCTTCGGCTGCCAACCCGACCCCATTTGCCGATGGGCGTTTTGGGCTAGTAGGTAGCTTCTATAGTTCGACAGTCCCGCCACTTGCGTTGATTGTTGTTCTATTGCTTACCGTTGGCCCATTGTTGGGCTGGCGCGATACCAATATACGCAACCTCCTGCGCTCACTCCGCTTCCCAGCCCTCGCAGCAGTGCTGGCAGCGTGTTTGGGTTTGGTATTGGGCGCACGCGATGCATTACCGATTGCATACGTTGGGTTATGCACATTTGCCCTTAGCACAAACCTACTGATGATTATTCGCACCATCAAAACAGGCGTGTTGCGGCTTGGTGGCTATTTTGCGCATGTTGGGCTAATGCTGTTTTTGGTTGGTGCAGTTGCATCGACCTTCTATGCCACACCAGAAGAGCGCATCCTGGTGCCACAAGGCCAGACGGTTCGTGTCTATGGCTATGATTTCGGTTTCAATGGTTGGCGCCTCATGGCAGATGGGCGTGGCATTCTTGATCTTACCGTGACAAATGGCAACAATGTCTGGTTAGCATCGCCACAGCTCTACTTCAACCCACGTATGGGTGCGACAATGGCAACGCCAGCTATCAAGAGTGAGCTCTTCCGCGATCTATATGTCTCACCGGCGGAATATCAACCTCCGGTCGATCAGAATATTACTGATCTTACCGTTGGTACAACCAAGGAGATCGGCCCGTATACATTTACATTCCTTGGTTTTGAAGTTCCTGAGACCCATAATCAGGGCAGTGCCGATGTTGGCGCGCGCTTACTTGTCTCATACAAAGGCGGCGAGTCCAGCGAGATAGTGCCAATGATTACCTTGCTAGCAGAAGCAGCGAACCCTGAGGAAGCCGTCAAGGATAATCCGGTTGCGTTAGCTGGTGGGCACACAGCATCAATGGCCGCATTTGATCCAGTCGAGCGGCGGGTGATTATTCGTGTGAATGGCCTGAACCTGCCTGTCAATCCGGCCAAGGCGGTTGTGACGGTCAGCGTCAAGCCGGGTGTGCTGCTTGTTTGGATGGGTGTTGTGGTCGGTGTCTTTGGTGGTGTGTTGGCAGTACTGCGCCGATCATTGGATGGCCGTACCATGCCAAATGGGCATCGTGTTCCACTACCACGGCGCATATTTGGCGGTAGAGCGACAAGGTAATATGTGATGGGTAACAAGCGGATGAAGCGCTAGTGTGAAAGGTCACAGCGTGATTGAATCAGATTGTTACTGATTGATAGGAATAGATTCTCTCCATGTCCCAGGATTATTACGAGACCTTGCAGGTTCACCCCAAGGCTGATGCAGATGCAATTAAGGCCGCATACGACCGATTACGTAGTATGTATGATCCAGCGCGATTGGATGGGGTTGCAGAAGAGCTAGTAGCGATTGCACGGCAGCGATTAGAGCGTATTGAAGCTGCATATGCTGTGCTCTCTGATCCACAGCAGCGAGCTGCTTATGATCTGCCACAGGCCGCCCCAGTTCTAGATCTTGAGCATCCTGAAATCCCGCTGCCGATTCTTGCTACTGATGATGCGTCGCTGGATTACCGTCCGTTGCCACCGGCGGGCCGTACTGAGCGCCCGCACAGCTTCAATCCTGAGCCACGTACAGTTGTGTCAACATCACATGGATCAGGGCCAGCGACAGCCATTGCGGTTGTGGCGGCATTGTTATTGGCAGTAGTAGGGTTGAGCTTACTGATCACAAACTGGGACATTCTTACAGCTGCTCCTAGTACGGCACAGGTAGTAGCAACTCCAACTGCGTCGGTGCTCGATCAGTATGAGATTACGATTGCACAGGCTAAACAAGCGACTCAGCAGAATCCGACCGATGCGCAAACCTGGATAACATTAGGGAATCAGCTGTACGACAGCGCTCAGATTGTGCATGAAAATATGCCTGATAGTACGCTCTATCAACAGCGGTTACCGCGTTGGCTGGAGGCAAGCCAGGCGTACGAGCGTGCCTTGGCGCTGCAACCAGATAATGTATCGGTTCTGGCTGATAAGGGCACGAGCCTGTGCTACTATGGTGCCGGAACAGGTGATGCAAATGTTGTAAACCTTGGTATAGCCGATACACGTAAGGCAGCGCTTACTCGCCCAGATGATTCGCTGATTCAGCTCAATCTGGGGATCTGCTTGATAAGTGCGCAGCCACCACAGGCCGATGAAGCGATTGCAACATGGCAAAAAGTGATCCAGCTTGCGCCTGCCGATTCGGCCCTTGCACAGCGTGCCAATGAACTGATTAAGCAGTATCAGAAGAAGCCGTAACCAAGTATTTATCAATATTCCGCACAGACTACCTGTACAATCTATGAAAATATGTTAAAATGCTCACGTCACAGAAATGGCAGAGGGGCATGGATAACTATTACCAACTCCTTGGGGTTGGCGAAAATGCCAACGCTGAGGATATCACGGCAGCGTATCAGCTTCAGATTGAGCGCTATAATCCAGCGCGAGCACTTGATGAAGAGATGCGCACACGGGCTGAGCAGCGTACACAAGAACTAGCCCAAGCATATGCGACATTAATGGATCCAGATTTGCGGCGCGCATATGATGCTAATCGCACTGAACAACCTATTCAGCCGCAGAGCCGTGCGATCCGTACTGGAGTGACGCGGCGTGAGATAGCCATGTCTGCTGCGGGCGCGCTGGTTGGATTAATGCTGATTGCTGTCGTTTGGGTGCTTGCCGGGCGTGCTGCTCCAGAAGCGCTGCCG
>JANLSE010000571.1:0-3449 GCA_031362265.1 Roseiflexaceae bacterium | reverse complement strand
GTAAAATATCCATCCCCTGCTCCTTATTATGGGCGCTCGCTTCTGCGCCTTGTGCACTCACTCGCCCTGTGGTGTTGGTGTTGCGGCCGCTTCCACCGAGAGTGCTCCGCCAATTGCTGCTAGGCCAACATGGGGAACGCGCTCTAATCGCTGTAGCTTGAGCCGCTCGAGTGGCAATAGTAATGTGTTCTTGATAATCGTCGCTATCAGCATCAATGGTGAGCGCCGCCGTGTGGGCGTTTTGCCTAGTAGCGCGCGGAGTGCCTGGCGTGCTCGGAACTCGCGATGCAGGGTGACGTGGAGTTGGCGATAGAAACCGGTGGCGTACGGCCCATTGTAGAGCATCGCCAGGTCATTTGAGTCCTGCCAGTTCTGCTTATTGCCCAGCTCAGACTTGACGCGCTCGTAGAATTTGGTGCCCGGTAGTGGATACGAGACTGACATCCCAATATCGTCCGGCTCACAGTCGCGCACCATCTGGAGTGTACGCTCAATATCGGCACGTGTCTCGCCGGGATAGCCAAACTGCAGGAAGAAGCCCACATTCACGCCTGCCGCGTGGAGCCGACGTGCTGCCTCATAGATCTGCTCTACTTTGGTGCCCTTATCCATGGCATTGAGCACCGCTTGCGAGCCAGATTCAGCTCCCATCCAGACAATTTTGCAGCCTGCTTTACGGAATCCTTCAACTTCGCCCTCACGAACCAGCAGATCGGCGCGGCTAAGGCATTTAAATGGCACCTGAGCGCCTTCGGCTTCAACCAGTTCACCAAAACGCTTGATCCAGCCAGGTTTTAGGCCAACGATATCATCGGCAAACCAGATATGATCTGGCTTGTAGGTTTCTTTAAGCCACTTAAGCTCAGTAACAACATTCTGAGGGCTACGGCTATTGTAGCGTTGGCCCCAGATCGGTTTTGCACACCAATTGCAGTGGAACGGGCAACCACGTGTGGTAACCATGTTCATTGAATAATAGCCATGGCGCTCGGTCCACACCTTTCGGTAGTGCGCAACATCGATCAAATCCCAGGCTGGGAATGGTATTGAATCAACATCCTTAATATCGGGTCTTCGCGCGGTACGCCGCAGGGTTGGAATTGCCACTGTGGTTGGATTCGCGCTAGCATCGCCTTTATCGATCCAGACCATCCCAAGAATTTGATCAAATGGCGTGTTCGTTTTCCCTGTGAGGCGGGCGAGTAGCTCACCGAGAGTTGTTTCACCTTCGCCAAGAAGCACAAAATCGGCGCCAGCTGCCAGATACCCATCACTGTGATCGGTTGCGTCTGAGCCGCACACAATCACCGTGCAGCCGCGCTGTTTGGCCATACCAATCATGGTGTGGGCAGCTTCGCGCATACGAAGTAAACACATCTTTGAGAGGTAATTGAAGTTATCTTCGTAGACTATAGCAAACCGTGGCTGCTCACGCTCTAGAACCGCATCCCATTCTTGTTCAGATTCAGCCAGCATTGCATCGAAGAGCGTCACACTATAGCCTTGTGCGCGCATGAAACTAGCAGCATACATTGTGCCAAGCGGTGGGTAAGGCTGCATTGCCTCCCAGAGCTTTGGGTCGAAGCGTAAATAGTAGGATTGGCCAAATACAATATCGCTCATGCCATTTTCTCCATGAGTACAGGTGTCAGCGCATTCAAGCGCTCACAGTAGGCCGCCATCACCCGCTGGCCATGCCCATCAAAGTGCCCTTTGCACCACTCTGGGCTAAAGGCTGTTTCAAGATTGCCGCCCTGGTCGGCAAATTTCCGCATTTTGCGTCGCATCTCCCACGCCTCGAGCCGATTGCCAATTGGCATGCGTAATAGATGCTCTGTGATGCCGCGTAACCGGCCTGGGTCACGGTCACGGCCCACATCGCGTGGTGGCGCATCGGCGGCATTCGGCAGAAAGTCCCAAGTCCAGCTATTTGCCTGTCGCATGCGCTGGTATGTTGCCATCCCGGCGATCGGCATCATTTGAGTAAGCTCGTGAGCGGTGTAGAGATCGTGTGTGTCGAGCGCAAGTGCTGTGTCGGCCAAGAAATAATTAGGGCATACAATATCGCCGCGTAGCTTGGCGAATCGAACGAGAGCAATCGTCAACAATCGGCAGATCCACAGGCGGCCAGGCTCTGTCACTACCAGATAGTCGATATCGGCCCCTTCCTCGGCATTATCAACTGCCAATGAGCCAGTTAGCGCAACCATGCGAACAAAAGGCAGGTGTGCAATTTGGTGGCCATAGCCAATTGCACTTGGCCAGAGTCGCTCAGCAACTGCGGCGCGGCGCAGGCGTGTTGCAACAGTTGATTCGCGACCAGCCAGGGTAATATAGCCTTCGGTAGAGCTTAAGGAGCTAGCAAGGTTGGCCGAATGCTCAAACAGCGTCCGAATCTGTGTCAAGCTTGCACTGGCACCGATCAAATAGCGCTGTAGTTCTTCAATTTTGAGTGGGTAGTTGAATACATCTGCATACGCAACCGTTTCAAGTACGGCCTGTTCAAGCGCTGGCAGATAGGCTGTTTTATTGATAGTACGCGCAGTGTCAGGTGCCATACGTCCTCCAATCGGGTTAGGCTCGGTAGTACGTTACTAAGAAAGTGAGTGCGCTGAGTGCAAAGAAGCCCACCCCCACCATCCAGCATGTTAGCCAGATTTTTTGTCCGCGAGTTGGTACAAGTATCGATTGGCCAGTAGCGATAAGTAATGCGAGTGGAACGATTGATGGGAATAGATAGCGCCCTTGTTGAGTTGCTTGATTCGCTGGCATAGCGATCGCATTCACTAGGGGTAGCAAGAATGTTAGCGCGCATAGTGCGATCAGCGACCAAAGCTGAAGCTGGGTTGTTCGATCGATCCGCCTCAAAGCAACGATTAAACCAATCAGTCCGATTCCACAAAACAGACCAATTGCGCCCATCCAGGCTGAGCCACGTACAAAGGGCACATTCATCCAGCCAAAATGGCCCCAGAAGCTGGCATAGAATAACTCAAGCCAGCTCTCAGGAAGAACCTGTAAGAATGGCGCACTTGTCAACGACCAGATAATTTCTGGTAGCCGCAAATAGACCATCGCAAGCCGTAGCGGAGAATTAGCGACAATACCTGGTAGATTCAACATATTACTTTGGACAATTGCTGTTTCGCCACTCGTCGCCGTGATTGTATCAACATACAATGTGCCACGATCCGCCTGGAGCATCAGCACGACACCACGTGTCTTTGGGTAGATCGTGGCCGCAGTATCGACCGTAGCTGGCTTCTGGTGTGCCGCAAAGCGAATTTCATGGCGCTTATCATCGTTTAGTACAATCAGTCGCCCAAGTGCATCCCCATCGCTCCACACCCGAATACCAAAGCGAAGCTCAGCCAGCTTCGCACGGTCGGCTGCGACTGCTGGAAGTTGATACGCAATTGTCTGGCCTGCTGGAACAACCAATGCCGGGC
>JANLSE010000522.1:0-20112 GCA_031362265.1 Roseiflexaceae bacterium | reverse complement strand
CACGAATGCCTTCTTCGGCCATAAGTGAGGTGATTGGGTTGGCGTCGTGAGCATAGAGTGCTTCCACACAATGAGCAAGTGCATTAATCCCACTTGGGCCAGCAATCGCCACTGGTAAATCAATCGTTAACTCTGGGTCGTATACCACTACCGTAGGCAACACACGAATATCACGACCAGTACGTTTCACACCACCCTCTGTCATCCCCCAGATTGTGGTCATCTCCGAACCTGCGTAGGTTGTCGGGATCGCTAGAATAGGCAGGCTACTACTGAGTGCAACGGCCTTCGCTAGGCCAATTGGCGAGCCACCACCAATGGCCATACACACATCAACCCCAAGATCAGTAGCAACTTGGCACGCCGCATAGGCATCTTCAATCGGCACATGTTGGGTCACGCGGTCGTAGATTCCAGCACAGGCCGGGCCTAAGAGCTGTGCCAAGCGTTCCGCGCGCTGGCGTTGCGACCCGCTCGCAATAATCAGAGCACGCAGCGATCCCATACGCACAAGCTCTTCTGGCACCTGCGCTAATGCGCCCGCACCAAAGATCACACGCGTCGCTGGAGCAGCATATGTAAACGCAGCCGGCGGATTCGGGGCAGCTTGTGATTCATGATTCATGCTCTTTACTGCTCCCTATAACACCATAGCTCAGCCACACGCGAGATCAGAACGCAAGAACGCAAAGACGCAGAACGCAAGAACACAAAACGCAACAGACACAGAGACAGGGTGACAGGGTGACAGGGCGGCGCTCCAACGCTTCGCCGGGGTACCCTTTGGGTCTGGCACCCGGCTTGGCCGGGGTACCCTCTGGGTCTGGCACCCCGCTTCAATGCTTCAATGCTCCAATGCTCCAATGCTCCATCACACTATCGTTCTACCGCTCTGCGCTCTGCGCTTGCCGCTTCATCTATCCCGAAGAATTGCCGAATACGCTGCACGAGTGTCGCACGAGGCACTGTTTCATCAAGGGCGTCGGCAGTTTTGGCCTGATTAAGCGCACTCTCGGTCATGGCTCGGCGCTCAGCGAGTAATGTTCCAAGCTGTTCGGGTAGGCTAGGGTTCGCCAGCATAAGCGGTGCAATCGCATCTTTAGCAACGAGCAGCACCTCTGAATCTTCGGCGGCAATTACACTCGCACCACGCGGTTCACCCGTCATCAGCGCCATTTCGCCAAAACATTCTCCAGGCCCAAGCTGATTAACCGTCAGAACGGCACCGTCCGGTCTGCGTACATCAACTCGCACACGCCCATTGCGGATGATAAACAGAATCTCACCCGGTTCACCCTGATGCACAAGCACATCGCCAGTGCCATACAGCCGCACATAGGCACGTTCAGCTAGTGTGGCTAATTCTGCACCATTCAGTGCTGCCAGGATTGCGGAGCGTTGCAGATCGGCGCGGATGCGCTCAAGATGTTCCGCCCGCCGCCGCAAGAGATCTTCACCAGTTTCCTCATGGGTATAGACCTCACGTACTGGTAGTGGGAGCTTCAAGCCAGCACGTTGTAACGCATACCACGCATTGGTCATCACCGAATCACGCTTATCAGGATAGCGATCATAATCATAGAGCCAGAATTTCAGATCATAATTGACGCTATACTCGCCATAACCAAGCACCTTCACCGATGGAGGTGGATCCTGTGTGACAAATGGCGAAGCAAGGATGGCTTCAATCAGAACACGCTTCACAATATTCGGCGGATGGATATAGCTAAGCGCGATCTGTGTATGTAGCGCTTGGGTAGCTTGCGGCATTGAATAGTTAATCAGTTGCGATGTTGCCAACGCAGAGTTCGGGTAGATGATATAGTTGCCATCAACTGTAATAACACGTGTGGCCCGCCAACTCATCTCAACAACCTTACCGATCCCGCCATCTACCTGAATCCAGTGCCCAACCTCAAAGGGATGCTCAAGTTGCAATGCGATTCCAGCGATCACATTCTTCAATAGATCCTGCAGCGCAAGGCCGATCACCGCCGAGAGGATGGTAGAAGAGACAACAATTGAAGTAGGGGCGATATTGAATACAAGCTGCAAGACGACCAGCACACCAAGGCCAAAGGCTACCGCCCGAACGATATCGCGCGCCAGCCGTGGCACCACAACGCCGCTAATACGTGCCCAACGTTCAACCAATACATGCTCAGTCAGAATGAGCCCAACAGCACCCCACGTAAATACTTGCGTGGCTAGCAAAAGATGCTCAACAAGGAGTGGAAGCGGTGGCAACACAACTGGCAGTACAATCCCAACGCTGAGCGTCAGCGCACCAATCAGATACGGCCAGGTAAGTGCGCGTAATGCGGGCCTGCGGTAAAAGAGCCGCAGCAGAATAAGCAATAGGAGCAGTGTCCCAACACTTTGGGCAACCAGGAACGTCACTTGGTCATTGGCAAATATTGGCATAGACTCTACACTATAGTGTGCGATTCAGCCCTATTGTACCGCACTATTGGGCAGCTAGGGGTATGCTATACTGTAGTTACAGGTGAAGAGTGAACATATCGTTCAAGTAGTAACCCATAATCGATACCTCTAAACGCTTATTTATTATTGAGTACACCATGAGCGATGAATCACTGCTTGCAATCAAACAGCGCCGCCTGTATGTGTTGGAATTGCAGCAGGCACGTTATGGCATTGATTGCCCACCGCATGTTGTGATCGAAATTGAGGATTTGCGACGGGAAATAGCTGTATTAAAGCACGCTAGTACCGAACCTCGCAGCATAGCTAACCAGACAACTATTACCGGCGATACGAGCGGACCCGTGCTATCAGGCACCTTCAGTGGGCCAGTTACGGTCAATACGAGTCCCACTCATCAAAGTTCTAGCCCAAACACCTTAACCCCTGAGAAACAGGTTATTCTAGCCGCTTTTGCGCAGCCGAAAGGGTTGACTGCTACTGATTGGGAAGGCGAAGAACAGGCGCTACGACAAGTATTACTGCCATTACAACATGTATTCTCACTAGACATTATTTCGAAATGTACACCAGAGGAATTATTCACGACCCTCCTATACCGGCGGCCTTCCATCGTACACTTCCAGGGTCATGGCAGCACTGTCGGTATCATTCTTGAGGATCGGCTTGGTGATCGTCACAATATCGGTTGGCAAGCGCTGATTGGCACCTTAGCAAGTATTGAGAGCCTGACATGTGTCGTGTTGAATGCATGCGAATCATCTGTGCATACCCAATTAGGAGCGCAGCATTTTCATCTAATCACCACACCAGGTAATGCCAGCAGTGAGGTCACACGTGCCTTTACCAGCGGCTTCTATACTGCATTGGGAGCTGGGCGCGCTATTCCAATCGCCTACCGCGATGGTTGTAATCTACTGGCACTAAAAGGAATCTCAACCGATCAGCGGCCAATGCTCACTGAGGCGCGCCTAAAGGCATAATCTCACGCCTTTGTTTGGCTAAGCCAAGCAGCACGTTGTTGGCAGTAGGCACGCTCATTATCTTCGAGCATACGCTTCGCGTACCACAACCAATCTGCCGCTACATTGGAAGCTTCGCGAAGTGCGATTCTCATTAACGGTGAAGGATTAGCGATAGGCGCTGGTGGCGCGATGACATCTATAACAATCGGAGTTTCAGAAAGCGCGTGATTGTTCTGCCAAACATGAGCAAAGTGCAACACTTGCGAAGTGGGGTTATGTGCCATCATAGAAAGTAGGCTTGTCATGACGCCCTCCTGTGCGATGCATTTGCATTCGCTGCTAAAACTATTGCCGAACCAATAACATAACTATACTCTGCGTAGAGCAATACCACATCGGAAAAAATACGGTATTCTGAAGCATCGCGCAGCTCGGATGATACGTAACGATCATACATAACAATGGTACGTACCATGGCTGAAGCAACCTGATAGGTGAATCTCAGGTGAGCCACACGACTAGTGATTTAGCAGGCATTATCCTGGCAGGCGGCGCCAGTTCGCGCATGGGCCACGATAAGCGGCGGCTACGGCTATGGGGCGAAGCCGGGCCGTTGTTATTAGAATATATGCTGAATCTGCTGACGCCGCACTGCAACGAGCAAATCGTCGTATTGAACGACCCACTATCCTGGGCCGATCTACCGGCACGGCTCGTGCTTGATCAGGTGCTGGATGCTGGGCCACTTGGTGGGCTAGCAGCAGGGCTAGCGGCAATCCATGCCGAGCGGGCGCTTGTTGTGGCGTGTGATATGCCACTCGTGCGAGGCGAATTGCTCGATGCGCTGGCAGCGTATCCTACTGAATATGACGCAATTGTGCCGCTACATACACGTTCCAGCGAGTCAGGAGTGGGCACGCAGAGAGCAATCGAGCCACTCCTGGCTGTCTATCATCGGCGCTGCCTGCCAATTATGGAAACATGCCTGAACCAGGGCGAACGCCGCATGACCGCATTGCTGGATCAACTGTATGTACGTTATGTCGATCCTAGCGAGTGGCACCATCACGACCCCGAGGGCCGATCGTTTCTGAATCTGAACCACCCGACGGATGTGCAGGCGATACGGGCGGCGGAGTGAGTCTGCGATCCGATCCCGCGCCCCGACCCCGGACCGCCGACCTCAGCTCGCCCCGATTCCGGATCGCAGACTTCAATCCGTCCTAACTAGACCCTCAGCGCATATCGATGATATGTTCAAACAGTTTGCCTGTCTCAACCATTGTGACAGGTGCATTGGTTGCTTGTTCCACTTTATCAATAAGGTTCCGCACGGCAGGAGTTAAGTCCTGTTTGCGTGTTACACCAGTGGCCTCTGGATCGAAATGATCGCAGAATGTTAAGGCGATTTCGGTTGGACTATTCAGCATTGCTGCATACTCTAACATATCCCAGGGTATTTCGGCTGCCTTACGGCGTAAGCGCCCTGTTACGACCCCATACTCCGCAATGCCTCGTTTGTTGATTTCATCAACACTCATTTCTCCGGGCAGTGGCCCTGTGCCGACTCGCGATGGTACCGCCTTTACAACCATCACTGCGCCCGCGATATTGCGCCAACTCAAACCTACATCATCCGCCGCCGCCACAACCGTGCAATTACCTGATGTCACATATGGATAATCGGGCGAAAGTGCTAACGACAAAAAGGTGCCCTGTGAACATTCAATAATCACGCTACACGTATGTGCCTGTTGATTAACAAGTGCTGCTACATCAGCGAGATACGGTTTCAAGCTCTCGATTTCGCGTGCTTGTTGTGCCTTCCGTAGTACGAAATCCGCCTGCGCCATTCCAGAACCGCTCGCTGTACTGCCAGATGTTTGGGTCAACCGCTACCCCGGAACCAATTGCAATCGCTGTAGTCTCGTGAAGAAACCCTAGCGGTAGTTGCCGCGTTCGGATCACATGCTCTTCGCTGAGATAGATACTATGCCCAGCATTCGTGCCAATACCGGCACGGACACATAAGGATGCCTGTTCCCGTTGCGAGAGAAAAGCGGAGATTTTGCCCTTGCCAGAATCGCCCCACAAGGCATCAACCACAATAATTGCACCCATACATTCCCTCTACTTTCACAGGCTTTACTCAATAAATAGGAAATCTACTCCGATAGTATAACTCTCTTTACACTCATACCGCCGCTATTGATGCCAACCTCATTCGCATCCTGGCATGGTATACTCTCCATATACATCCACCCGATAGAAAGTGCCCGCATGTCCTCCTCACCAACGGCACGGATAGCTCCACTGGCTGCACTACGGTTTCGCGATTTTCGTTTACTATGGCTTGGCCAACTCGTCTCGATCGCTGGCTCGCAGATGCGAATCGTTGCGGTCGATTACCATGTATACGATCTCGCACGGCGCAGCGGCACACTTGATCCCGCACTAGCGCTTGGCATGATTGGATTAGCACGTGTACTCGCTCTCCTGCTTGTTGCGCCACTCAGTGGCCTGATTGCAGATCGAGCTGATCGGCGCATGGTCATCATGTGGACATCATTGATCGCACTGATCACCTCCGCAGTTCTGGCTGCAGCAACACAATTCGGCTTCGCCTCGATCTGGCTGATCTATGCAATGGTCTGCCTTGCGGCGGTGGCAGGCGCGTTTGAGATGCCAGCACGCCAGGCGATCATTCCTAATCTTGTCTCGCCAGAGGTGCTACCAAATGCACTAAGCATCAATATTATCGCGTGGCAATTGGCGACAGTAGTTGGCCCTTCATTGGCAGGGTTATTACTTGCACAGGGTGGGATCGCATCGGTTTACTGGATCGATGCAGCTAGTTTCCTTGCAGTGGTCGCTACCGCACTGATGATGGGGAGCTATGCGATAGAGGGTAGCATGAAACGTGCTGGCCTGAGCGATGCGCTCGAGGGGCTGCGATTTGTGTTTCGTAATCGCATGATCGCAACAACCATGCTGCTGGATTTCGTGGCGACCTTCTTTGGAGCATCGCGGGCACTTATGCCGCTCTTCGCCGATCGGGTGCTCCACGTTGGGCCTGTTCAACTTGGTTGGATGTATTCAGCACCAGCGGTTGGCGCAGTAATAGTGGCTTCAGTACTAAGTTTCATCACCTTCCGCCGCCAAGGGCCGATCCTACTGATCGCAGTCGGGATTTTTGGCGTTTGCGTCGCGATCTTCGCGACCTCGACATGGCTGCCATTGACACTGCTGGCTCTGGCAGGAACTGGTGCCGCCGACACGGTAAGCATGGTTATTCGTGGCACTATCCGCCAGTTGATGACCCCCAACGAATTGCGTGGGCGGATGGTCGCCGTCAATATGATCTTCTTCGCAGGTGGCCCACAGTTAGGCGAGTTCCAAGCTGGATTGCTTTCCAGCATGATTGGCGCGCCAATTGCGGTATTGATCGGCGGAGTGGCCTGTGTTCTGTTTGTCGCTGGAATGGCAGCGCGTGTGCCAGAATTGCGCCAATACGATGGCCCGGCACAATAAGCGCTCAGCCCTGAATCGAAGAGCAACCACCAACATTGGCTAGATCGCTGTACGTTGGATTGGTTGTAGACCGACGCGTAATGCAAGAAACAAAGGATAGAGCAACATAAGGTAGAACAGGACATACAACGGGCCAAGCAACCCTGGCCTATCAGTCACAATTCCCCACGCGACAAACCCAAAGCCTGCAATCGCTAGCAGGAGCAGAATCGTTCGTACAATCCATTCAAGCCATGTATTTACGAGGCGTAAGCGATACTCATTCTGCCAACGCGGGGATAGCCAGCGCCAGATTGTTACTGCAACCGCTATGACTGGCACGATCACAGCAATTGCCCAAGGGCCACCGCCAACGGTTCCCGCCAGAATTGCGAGTGCTGCCAGAACCCAGACACTATACACCGCCGCTTGGGTCGCAGCGAGGGTTGCCACAAGCATGGTGAGCATAAGCGGAGCTCCACCCGCTATGCCAAAAGGAATGAAGAACAACACGACCAATCCGCGTGGCAGATAGTGGCCCCAACGCTGCCATCCACGCCGCCGAGCGGTAAAAGCCAAACCAACACATGTACCAAAGATAGTCGTGATTATTAGGATAGCCACCGTGCCCTCAATGGAGAACTCTGGATTCGTCGAGATAAGTCGCATCCAAATCCGCGCAACTATGCCCCAACAGAGGCCGAGGAGGGCTCCACATAGAACTGCGGCCCATACCAACGGGCGCTGCTGGCTAGCATCAAGATGCATCATAGGCAAACGCAATACACTTCGTAACAGAAACTGGAGTGGATGACGTCGTTCCATGGTTACTCCTATTCAGAAAGCTCGTTTCGAATAGCTACGCTTGCCAGCGCTGCGAGTTGGGTTTACCATCAATATAGCTGTTCATAAAGGCAAAATCGACCGTACACACATAGAGAATGTAGTGATCCTGCGGAGCATAGGACGCCGCCCGTACAGCCTGTTCCCGCATGTTGGGATCATTGGTCAATACTGCATGACCCCGAACATAAAACTCACCGCTACTGCCACTCGAATCGGTAACCGAACAGTGTAGTGTATAGCGCGCATCACGCTGTAAATCCTTGCCTTTGGGTGAGGTCGGTTCCATAAATAGAAAAAGCTGCTCGCCAATAATCGGGGTCACCGGATGTACACGTGGGCTGCCATCGGCACGCAATGTGCCAAGATACGCAACTCCACTTTGAAAGCGGGCTGCGCCAAATTCTGCTATTTCAGGTGCTAGTTGTGCGAGCAGTTTCCAGCTTGGCATACCTTGTTCCTTTATAAAGAGACACAGTATTGGTTTGTTTGTACGAGGAGTACTATAGCTTATTCACGCGGGAACCGACTCAATGGCGATGCATCACCAACAAGCCAAATATGCCCAAATGGATCAACAAATGAGAAGGGTTAGCACACGCCGCGTACAGCCCAAGCCCTTGCAACCAGTGGGATGGAGCCGTCCAGCGCCGTTGGAAGGCTCTGCCGCAGCCGTTCGCGCAGTGCTACTCGTCGCTCTTCACTCAGCGACATAACATAGCTCGGTGCAGGGCCTTGGCCGCCCAAAAACGGCGACCAGTAGTCGTCAAAATCAGCAAAATCAGTCGTGATCTCAATTGCGCGTACTTCAACCGACTGTAACCCTGCGCTACGAAATAGATTGTCGAGTGCCTGCGGCTGGCAAAGCGGAAAGCGAAGACCCTCATCCAATGCAACCGCGTCAGGATCCAAGGCACCTGCTGCATTCCAGAAGTGCCGCATGAACTGCATTTTCTCTGCATAATCCCAGACATACGCCGCCACCGTCCCACCATTACGCATTACACGAACCATTTGGTCAATAGCATCGTGCGGTTGGGGTAGAAAGTTGAGTACTAACCCAGAAACAACAACATCGTAGGCGAGATTCCGTTGGCGGAGCGCTTGGATATCAACAACCGCAAAGTGTGCGCGAGCGTCAGATAATTGCTCACGTGCATATGCGACATAGTCAGCAGAGCGATCAACACCCCAGATATCCGCCGGGTTAGCCAAACCAAGGATCGTCTCACTAAGTGCCCCAGTGCCACAGCCAACATCCAACCAACGACTGTTCGGTGCAATCGCCAGCCAGGCAAGAAACTCGGACGCAATACGCCGACTCCAGCGCCCCACATATCGTTCATAGGCGGCACCATCTGCCCAAACATCACTCGGCGGGGAGCCTGTTGGTGCGGACGGTTCTAGATGGAATAACGACTCGTGTTCGCTCGCTGTCATAATACGCCTCATATCGCTAGATGAACAGCACGTAGTCGTATTCTACCACGCCGATTCATGCATGGGACGCATGTGTGACTGTACCAAGATGCTCCAAGAAGCAGTTGATGATCGTGTTCAATAGTCTCTAGAATGATGCTTGTGATGATGCCATACGAGCGATTGCCTGTTCATACATTGGCCCAAGATCTTCGGTTTGTGTCACGGTGATGCCCACATCATGGATCAGGCCATCCGCCACGCCATAAATCCAACCATGGACCGCTAACTTTTGGCCACGCTGCCATGCATTTTGGACAATCGTCGTCTGGCAGACATTTACTACTTGCTCAATAACATTGAGCTCACACAGACGCCGAAATTGTTCGGCACTTGTGCCACAGGCGCTTAGCAATGCAGAATGTTTGTTACGAATATCTTGTACATGCCGTAGCCAATTGTCAATCAGACCAAATGTACGATTGTTGAGCGCTGCATCTACGCCACCACAGCCATAGTGCCCACACACAATAATGTGTTGCACAGCCAAAACATCCACGGCGTACTGCAGTACCGCAAGGCAGTTCAGATCGGAATGAACCACAACATTGGCAACATTGCGATGCACAAACATTTCACCTGGCGGCAGGTTAACCAGTTGTGTGGCTGGAACACGACTATCAGAACAACCAATCCACAGATAGGCAGGTGCCTGCTGGGCAGCAAGCCGCTGAAAAAAGAGCGGATCCTCGTCCGTCATCTGAGCGGCCCAAACTTTGTTATTCTGCAATAACTCAAGAATATCTTGCATCATACCCCTACTCTGGTATCCATTGAATTCTGCCTTCTGGAAGAGTCTTACGGATGTAGGGCATGTTGTCAAGCTGCCGAAGGGTGTGAACAGCTTTGTGATGATCGCTACATGGGCACTTCGAAAATTCGCGATGAGAGCACGCCATTTTGAACCGTGACCAATCGATAATGAGGCGGCAAACGACTAACCACAGGTTCATCCAGCAGCTCGAATTGGGGTGCAGTGGAGCGCAAACCAAACACGGGAATACCATGGACAACCTTTTCGTAGCTGGTATGCACATGGCCGCAAAAGATGCCAAGCACATGGTGCCCAATGACACGCTCCCAGAACAGATTCATATTATCGGCCATGAAGTCATCAAGCCATCGGCTCCCTAGTGCAACTACATGGTAGTGCATCAGGATGATCGATGGTATACCTGTTTCAAGGCAGCGCGTAAGAAAATCGAGTGTTTCAAGATGTAGCGTCGCTTTTGAATGCGGACCCCAATCCAAACAAATATATTGAATTCCCTTATGCGTGAAAGCCACATTCATCAGGGGCCTAGCTAGACTTCTTGGAAATAAACACTTGTAAAAATAATCACGATCATCGTGATTGCCAGGCAACAGATACATCGGGAATTCCCGAAATCCTTCAGCAGAAATAAATAATGGTCCAGGAATTTCGGATGCTGCGTTCTGCGCTTGAACTACGTGCAGGAACGCCCGATAGGTAGCCTCGGATGGGTCTTCTACAAGATCGCCAGTGGAGAAAATAAAATCGGCTTGATTCCCAACATGCTGCGCGATATGCTTCAAAACAGTACGAAGGGCATGCCACGTCGAAACACCATTCACAAGCTCGTTCGCAGATGCAGTAATGTGGTGATCGGTGATCTGAATGAAGGAAAAGTTCATATGTACCACTCTAATGATAGATTAAGCATCATTGAGATGGCTACCAAACGGCTGGTGTTCGGCTGCCAACGCAGATGTACGAAACTCACATACATTCAACTGTCGACTTATTGGCACGAGAAGCGTCTTTTGTGCTACTCACGCAAGTTCGGTGGAAGCATACTCACGAGTTGTTGTCCATCTGCCGCTTCGCGGTAAAACCAGAGCGCACCTGAGCTCATTTCTCCACGTAAATATGCCAAGAGTGGATCCCCAATCCCTGGCCAGCCTCCATTCTGTTGCAAACGACTGATGGCCTCTGCCTTGGGAACCAGTTCAGCGTGAGTTACCTCCCGATCTGGATCCTGCGGCTGCAGAGCTCCATGCCAGGAACCGATCTCGAATATAAAGGCAATCGTTTGAGCAGTGTGGGCGGGACGATCAATTTGGGAAAGACATGCCAAGTGCCCAATCGCCATCACATCAACTCCAGACTCCTCTTTTACCTCACGAATAAGACCATCGCTGACCAATTCGCCAGCCTCAACCAAGCCGCCTGGCAGCACCCAATATGGTTGATGTGTATCAGGAGTGTGCTGTTGAACCATCACAATCTGATCAGCTTGTCGTAGGATCGCAAGCGCGACATGGTCGATATGGAGGTTATCCGATGTATGACGCATGTCGTGTCCTTGTTGCGCTATCTATATAACAGATATTCAAACAGTACTTGGGCATTATACCGCAGAGACTGCCACTGCACACATTGGCATTCTATCACTGTGGCATAGAGAGGCGATCAGAGGGCGGCAGCAGCTCTCCAGCAATTTCTGCTGCCTTCTGATTTTCAGCTAGTTGCGTTCAATTGTTAGTATTGCTCGCTCGATAGCGCAGCAACCGCATCCCATTGAGGGTCACCAATAGTGAAGTACCAACATCGGCGAGCACGGCCATCCACATAGTACCCATGCCGAGCACAACAAGTAGGAGGAAGGCAATTTTGATCGCAATACTGAATGCAATATTGAAGCGAACCGTACTAATTGCAGCACGACTTAGTTCAATTGCCAGTGGTAATCGCTGTAGATCATCGCTAAGCAGCGTAATATCGGCTGTTTCCATAGCCTGCGATGTGCCACCGTGGGTTGCGCTGATCGCAATGCCAACATTTGCCGCTGCCAGTGCTGGCGTATCGTTAATACCATCGCCAACCATGGCAACTGCGCCGTATTGGCGCTGAAGATCGCGGATCGCCGCGACTTTTTGTTCGGGTAACAGCTCAGCTCGAATATCGGTAACTCCGATCTCACTGGCAATACGGCTTGCAGTAGCTTGAGCATCACCAGTGAGCATTACCGCTCGCAACCCAAGTTGTCTCAGCTGGGCAATGGCTGTATGACTCGTTGATCGAATCTGGTCGGCAACGGTGAGCGTGCCACGGTAGGTGCCATCGGCGCTCACAAACACAGGCGTAAAGCCCGCCTGAGCATCCTGAGCTGCCTGCGCACAATCTTCCGGTGTATGAGCAATAGCTGCATCGAAATAGGTGTGGCTACCGATCAAGATTTCGTGCCCATCTACACTTCCCTGCACCCCTCGGCCAACCAGAGCAGTCACATTGGTTGCAGCATAGCGCTGATCAAGGCCACGTGTGTTACTTGCACTCGTGATTGCCTGAGCAAGCGGGTGTTCGCTACGCCGTTCAATAGCATTGGCCAACGCTAACAAATCATCACAGGCAGCACAATCGCCAATGTTGCCACTACCAGTTGCACATGTTGCCGAGCGTACTCCTACCAATGTTGGCTGGCCGAGTGTCAACGTGCCTGTTTTGTCGAAGGCAATCGTTGTGATGCGGCTAAGCGCTTCAAGATAGTTACCACCCTTGATCAGAATGCCTGCGCGGGCTGCAGCGCTCAACGCACTAATCAGGCTCACTGGTGTACTTATTACCAATGCACATGGGCACGCAACAACAAGCAGAGTCAATGCGCGATAAAACCAACCGAATACATCCGGTGCTGGATTCCAGAATGGTTGGCCAAATACCAGTGGCGGGATACTGGCAACCAGGATCGCCAAGATGACTACAACGGGTGTGTACCAACGTGCAAATTGATCGACCATACGTTGGACTGGAGCGCGACGTTCTTGAGCCTCTTCAACTAGCCTAATCATTCGGCTGATTGTACTGTCGGCAGCCAGGTTTGTTACCTCTACCTCCAGACTCCCCTCGCCATTGATACTCCCAGCAAAGAGCTCAGCCCCAGGTTGTTTCTCAATCAGGCGGCTCTCACCAGTAATCGGGGCCTGGTTTACGGCAGATTCGCCAGCCAGCACACGGCCATCTACCGCAATCCGCTCACCAGGGCGTACAAGAATCCGGTCACCAACACAAAGTGCTGTAACAGGCACACGTTCCTCGTGGGTATGCTGCTCGTGCATATGCAGGCGTGTTGCTGTGGAGGGTGCGATTTGCATAAGGCTACGAATCGAATGGCGCGCACGGCTGGCAGTATAACCCTCGAGTGCTTCACCAATCGCGAAGAGCACCATGACCATGCCAGCTTCGGTGGTAGCACCGATCAGCACAGCGCCAAGGGCTGCGAGCGTCATAAGGGCATTAATATTTAGATCGCGATTGATGACTACAGAGCGCCATGCACTCTGGGCCACCGGTAAGCCTGCAACCAATAGGGCAACCAATGAAGTCAGATCAATCAACCAAGATAGATTGCCTGAATAGTGTAATAGTTCGTGGAATACCAGCCCAGGTAGGATAAACAACACACCAACCAATGCCAAACGCGTCGTCGTCCGATTCCAGAGAAATGCCAGGAATCCAGGTGGGGCTGCCATTAACGCCGAATCATCGATGGCGAGAGTACTGGACTCAGTACTCATCCCACTCGTATAGACAGTTGCGGTAAATCCTAAATCCTGAACACGTTGTATGATAGCCGAGGCAGAAACCGTTCCCTCGATATGTAAACGTTCAGTCGTAAAATGTAGCTCACAGGCTTGCACACCAGCGATCTGCGCTACGCCCTGCTCAACTGAGCGTGCACAACCGGCGCAATCCATGCCGCCAATCAGAAAAGTTAATTGGTGCGTTTCCATTTTTTTCGTCGTTTCTAGCTCGTCACCTGTTCATTTGAGCATATGTTCAATTATAAGCCCATCGTCAAGCGGTTGACAAGCAAGCAAACTCTATGCATAATACGAATCCCTCATGCGGGATCGATAGTTTGAGTGACGCCTATGACCGGCTTTATGGCTGGGGAGGATTTCTCTCCAAACCGGATCGAGCTTGCTCGCCAGGAAGCGCTGGCAGGAGCTGGATTTATCGATCTGACCAGCAGTAACCCAACCAAACAGGGTTTGCTGTTTCCGCCAGAATTGCTACAAGCCGCATCGATGCCATATTGGGCAACTCGCCAGTATGAGCCACATCCGCGCGGTCAAGTTGCAGCGCGTCAGTCGATCGTAAACTATTATGCAGCACGAACCCCAACACTAAGTATTACAACCGAAGATATATTCATCACGGCGAGTACCAGCGAAGCCTACAGTTTACTGTTTGCGCTCCTTGCTGAGCCAGGCGACAACATCTTAGCGCCTTCGGTCAGCTACCCACTCTTCGATTACCTAGCAGCGATTCACCATGTCCAGTTACGGCCCTATGCCCTTGATGAGAGTCGCGGTTGGCGGATTGATCCGGCTAGTTTGCATGCGCAGATCGACAGCCGAACTCGTGCGGTGTTGGTTATTTCACCACACAATCCCACCGGTACTATCATTCAGTCGGCGCTCCCCACATTAACCGCACTGGGGCTACCAGTCATTTGTGATGAAGTGTTTGCCGAATTTACCACTCATGGTGCAGCTGCACCGCCGTTTGGGGCACTGCACCCACAGCTCCCAGTATTCCATCTCAATGGCATCTCGAAACTGTTTGCGCTGCCGGATCTCAAATTGGGTTGGATCGCGATGAGTGGTAGTGCTACCGAGCGCTATGGCGAGCGTTTGGAGATGCTCAATGACACTTTTTTGGGTGCGAATGCACTCACCCAATCGATGTTACCAAGCCTCTTCGCCCATGGTATGCCATTTGTTGCCGATATGCGCGAATACATGCGCAGCAACGTCCAGTTAGCATTGGGTAAAATCGCTACATGCCCACAGCTACAAGTTCGGCCACCCGATGGTGGCTACTACCTCTTCCCACTTGTAACTGGTTGGGGCGATGAAGAAGAGCTGGTATTGCACTTATTACGCTATGGGGTATTAGTGCATCCAGGCTATTTCTATGGCTACGAACATGGTTCGCACATCATGATTTCGTGCCTAACTCGCCCAGATGCACTCAGTGAGGGGCTCGATAAGCTAGTGGCGGCGCTCCTCGACAACCAGTAGTGCAATCAATAATAGCTCATCGATTTTGTCGACATACGCGATGAGATCACGATTCCCAATCGCGGCCCAGATCACAATTGCAAGCAGTGTGTAGCCGATCAGGATGCGGCGAATGAGCTTCTGGTGTGGCTGAAGTTGTGGGATCGGCAGATACAGTGCGCCAAGTAGAGTGAGATAGCCAAGCCCGTTCAGGATGAAGACTGGATCGGGGAACAGCAATGAGAAATGAATCACGGCTGTTACGATTGTCAGAATAATCACACCAATTCGGATCAAACGATCCGTCGAAGCAGAGGATTCTTGCATTGTATGGCCTCCTACGTGTGCCGCCACTCTGGATTGTTCTGGCGGCTGTGTTTATTGACCTACTCGGCTACGGCTTGGTTATCCCACTCTTGCCAATTGCAATCACTCGCTTTGGGGGAAGTGCAACACTGGTGGGAGTACTCATCGCGGGGTATGCGCTTTTACAAGGCATCTGTGGACCGCTCTTGGGTGCAATCTCGGATCGCCTTGGGCGTCGCCCGGTGTTACTCGTCTGTTTGTGTGGTACCTGTATTGGCTACCTCCTGCTTGGCCTGGCACATTCGCTCGAAATGCTGGCCATAGCGCTGTTGGTGGATGCGGTTACCGGCGCTAATCTTAGCACAGCTCAGGCATATGTAGCCGATAGCACAACCCCTGCCAATCGTACCCGTGCGTTTGGCTTGGTTGGGGTCGCATTTGCGCTCGGGGTGACAGCTGGGCCAGCCTTGGGCGGCGGATTAAGTGGTTTAGGAACTGGAGTTCCCGCCCTAATTGCGGCGGCATTGGCATTCCTGAATTGTGTGCTGATGTTCGCTATGTTACCAGAATCCTTGCCAGCCGAACAGCGACTGCAGGTGCGCATTCAGATTACATCGCCATTGATCTTTCTGCGGCATGGCATGGCATTACGAAGGGTTCTGATCCCAATTCTGTGTGCTAATCTGGCATTTGCTGGCCTACAAAGCATTTTCCCAATCTTTAGCCATGCACGTTTTGGCTGGGATGCATCAACCAATGGCCTGTTCTTCGCCTGTGTTGGGGTTTGCGCGATTTTGACTCAGGCATTCCTCATTGGCAAGCTCCGCACACGCTTCTCCGATCCCCAATTGGCGCGGCTTGGAGCCGGGCTCAGCCTCCTATTGCCGATACTGGCATTTGTACCTGCCAGTTGGATGCTCTACCCACTTGCGGCATTGGTTGCGATTGGCAGCAACCTATGTATCCCAGCCCTAGCGAGCCTCCTAGCCGAGCGCACCAATACCCACACCTATGGACGCTCTATGGGTCTCCAGCAGTTTACGATCAATGCAGCCTTAATCGCTGGCCCCTTACTGTCAGGTTTCGCCTACGATCAACTCGGGCCAGCGGCGCCATTTGTTCTCGGGGGTGTCTGGGCAGCAATAGGCATGATGTCAGTGCCGAGTAGCGCATAACGCAAGAGCGCATAGCGCATAACGCAAGAACGCATAGCGCATAACGCAAGAACGCATAATGCCATAACGCAAGGCTTGCCTATATGCTCCATCGTTCCAATGCTTCAATGCTTCAATGCTTTGCGCTCTTGCGCTCTTGCGCTCTTGCGTTCCACCGCTCCACCGCTCTCCCAACCCCATCTTCAGTGCGAATCTGCATGCCAAGTGCAGCAACTCGTTCGCGGATCGCATTGGTTTCTGCCTGTTGAATGAGAGCTGCAAGTTGGGCGGCTGTGATTGTGTGCTGAGCCACCGGTCGCGGCGCACATCCCAGATGTGCAAGGCGCTGGCCCCAAAAAAACTGATCAATCCCAATCGGGAGTATCACATTTGGAATACCAGCCCGCAATGCAGCTGCGGTTGTACCAGCTCCACCATGATGAATCGCAAGGGCCATATGTGGGAAGATCAGATCATGCCAGATTGGGCCAGAAACGTAGATATGGCGATTGTGCTGAGCCTCAGGTTGCACACTATCAGTCACTATAACAACCCGTCGCCCCGTGTACTTGACAATGTCTTCAGCCATCTGCTGCACCTGAATCTGCCGCCCACCCGCCATGCTGCCAAGACCCAGATAGATAGGTGCAGGGCCGCGTTCCAAAAAGCTGTGGAGATCAGCAGGAATATGCTGGCCTACTGGATGATCAAGATACCAGTAACCAGTGACATCCCAAGATACTGGCCAATCGACCGGGCGTGGTACGATCTGCTGGCTGAAGCCATACAGCCGCTGCGTATTACGTACAAGCGGTTCGGCGAATGGCCCTGCAAATGGCAACGCAGCAAGGCCAAGAGTCTGTTGGCGCCAGCGCTGTAATTCTGTACGCCAAGGGAGCCAGAGGGTGAGTTCGATTGCAAGATGGCTCAAGCGATTAAGCGGGCCGAGTGAATGTATGAAGGGCAGCATTGGGCTAGGAAAATGGCGTGTTCTCCCAATTGGTTGCAGCAGTGCAAGCATATAGGGAATGCCACGCGCCACTGCGATTTGGCTGGCACACACAGCGGTTGGTAGTGAAGCAATGATTGCATCGGCGCTTTGGGCATGTTGCCAGGCCGAAGCGAGCATACGCGCATAGATTGGCCGCGCAGCTCGCAGGTATCCGCTGGTTGAACGTACACTACGCAGTGGGTTACCATCGTAGATCAGTGCGGAGCGCCACTGTGGCGATGTCAGGAGAGCGATTAGATCGCCATCCAGTTCGGCGAACGGTAACCCACGATCACTCACCAACCGCTGAAAGGGCGCATGAGTCACAAATTGTGGGTTGTGTCCAGCTCCCTGAAGCCCAAGCCCCAATGCTACTAATGGCTGAATATCGCCACGGGTGCCGCTCGTCAGCAGCATGATATTAGGCATGAGCGCTCAATTGCATTGTCATTTGACACCAATCAATGTATCGTCTAGAGTAGATATGCGGCAACTCGCCGCGTTGCTAATAGTACTCATGAGCATATGGCAATCATACTACGTTCGCGTCAGCAGATCGAGAAGATGCGCGTTGCAGGTCGGCTGGTGGCCGAGACCTTCGAATATCTTAAACCGCATGTGAAACCTGGCATACCAACCAAAGAGTTGGATCGTCTGGCTGAAGCATTTGTGCGCGCACGCGGTGCAATTCCAGCCTATAAGGGGTATCGTGGCAATGGTACAGTGCCATTCCCAGCCACATTGTGTATTGCCATCAATAGTGTGATTTGCCATGGGATTCCCAGTGGGTATAAACTCAAAGAGGGCGATATCGTTGGAATCGATATGGGTGTCCTACTCGATGGATGGTATGGCGATGCATGCATCACCGTACCAGTTGGCGAAGTATCGCCAGTAGCGCGGAAGCTCCTGACAGTTGCGGAAGAAGCGATGTGGTTTGGGATTCGGGCTGCACACAATAACGCCCGCATTGGTGATATTGGGGCTGCTATCCAGCAACATGCCGAGGCAAATGGCTTTTCAGTCGTACGTGAATATACTGGCCATGGCGTTGGCAATAAACTCCACGATGAACCAACCATCCATCACTATGGCAAACCTGGCACTGGCGCACGTTTGCGCCCTGGTATGACATTTACCATCGAGCCGATGATTAATGTTGGTAGCCACGAAACAGTACTGGACAAATTCGATGGCTGGACTGTCCGCACCGCCGATGGCTCCCTCTCAGCCCAGTTTGAACACACCCTGGCGATCACCGATGGCACACCGAATGTCTTAACGCTCCCTGGATGAGCATTGGAGCATGGGAGCATGGAAGCAGGTGAGCAAACCTCTCTAGCAGAATCGTTCACATGCTCCAATGCTACAGCGGTACCAGGCTTCAATGTTTCGATGCTTCGATGTTCCAATGCTCCCATGCTCCAACGCTCTAGAGAGGTTTCACCATGCCAACAGCTCCTGCCACCGCGCGCGTGTTGATCGACACCGAGCGTACTATCGCCCAAATCTCGCCGCTCCTCTTCAGCGGGTTTGCCGAACATATGGGGCGTTGTATCTACGAAGGTATTTACGATCCAGGATCGCCGCTTTCTGATGCGCGTGGGTTGCGGCGTGATGTTATGGCTGCGCTACGTGAGTTAAATTTCGCAACCATCCGATACCCAGGTGGCAATTTCTTGAGCGGTTATGAATGGCGCGATGGTGTTGGGCCAAAAGAATCGCGCCCGCGCCGCCGTGACCTAGCTTGGCAATCGACGGAGACCAACCAGTTTGGCACGCATGAGTTTATGGAGTTCTGCCGCGAATTGGGAACTGAGCCTATGCTAGGGGTCAACCTTGGAACTGGCACAATCCAATCGGCGGGTGAATATGTTGAGTATTGCAATGCTCCGGTTGGCACAGCCTATGCCGATCTACGGGCAGCCAATGGATCACCGGATCCATTCGGCGTAACATACTGGTGTCTTGGGAACGAGATGGATGGGCCTTGGCAGATTGGCCATCTTGATGCACTCGATTATGGCAAGAAGGCCCGCGAGGCGGCAAAAATCATGCGCTGGCACGATCCATCGATTAAGCTGATTCTGGCAGGATCATCCACCACTACTATGCCAACCTACCCCGAATGGGATCGCATCGCGCTGGAAACCTGCTACGAACAGGTCGATTACCTCTCCATGCACTACTATGCCAATAACCGCGATAACGACACTGCCTCTTACCTGGCGTTAGCCAAACAATTTGAAGATCATCTCGATACCCTGGCTGGCACAATTCGTTATGTCAAATCAAAGAACCGCTCAAACCACGATGTCTATCTCTCCTGGGATGAGTGGAACGTCTGGTATAAAGCGCGCGACATGAAGGGTGGTTGGAACGAGGCTCC
>JANLSE010000491.1:0-16090 GCA_031362265.1 Roseiflexaceae bacterium | reverse complement strand
CCGCGTCTCCCAGTGGGCGAGCAATCACTGACAGGTCGTTTCGATGGCCGCGCCACCATCCAGCGCTTCAACCAGGCCAACCCGCTCGACCAGTTGCTTGCGCGATATGGCGCGGTACGCACCAAGAGCGGCTATACCTGCCCATGTGGGGTTGCGCATACCCACCCGACAACGCTGATGATCTCGCGCTATGGGCGGCTGTTCTCCTTCTCACCACGCTGCCGGTGGTATACCACTAAGGGTCTCGATGCCTTTGGGCTATTCTGTCTGGTGGAACACGCGAATAACACGATTGCTGCACTCAAGGCGATTTCACCCAGGCGCGCAGCTGCACCACACTTAACCACTGCGCCACACCCGGCGGATGACCCGAACCACCAGCAGCGATCGGTGGCTAGGCGCGAATATCGCAGCACTGAGGCTCTCGCGATCCGCACGGACGTCGAGATGCGGGCAGCGCAGGATGAGAATCTCAGCCGCCTGGCGCAGCTGACCCTGGCAGCGCTGCTGGATGTCGCCGGTGTACGCGATTGGTGTCGCCCCTCGATCCCGGCGCTGGCAACCCTGATCGGCATCAGCGAACGCTCGGTGCATACATCGCTACGCGAGCTGGAGGAGCAGCACTACAGCACCAGTGGCGTACGCGGCGGGCCGGGCAAAACAACGATTCGGCGCTTCCTGGAGCAGCATGGTTCTTCAATCCATCCGCACGGAGAAGCGCAGACACTCGCGCCTCGCATGGCGACGATTGGTGAGACTGAACGAATGACTGAGCAGGCTTGTCCTGATGACGCTACATGTTTCATGTCTGCAATGGACGACCGCAACCGCACGCCAGCACAGGCCAACCCGGGTGACTCAGTACGGTTCATATCTATAAGTGATGCTCCCATCTGCGCACTCCCAGCTACTCCTGCTACCGTTGCAGGTTTCATGTCTGCAATGGAGGACACGAACTGCACAAACGAGCCAGCCGATTTGGTGATTCTCTTGTCTGCAAAAATGGCTGCAGGCGAATGGTGGTGCAGACATGGATATCATGAGCATGAGAGTCTTGAATTCCCAAGAGCATGTGAGCCGGCCGCAGCTACGACGCTATTGGCCACAAACGAGGTGGAAGCCCCGCGCTCACATGCTCCCGCACTTGAAGCCGAGGATGCGCTCCAGATTGGGCCAGATGGCGCGATTGCGTTTCCAGATGGAGCCGCATGGCTTCCGACAGATGCGGCACATGCCTGGTGGGAAGCCTTGCCACGCCGTGAACGAGCGCCAGCGCCCGAGGTGCAGATTGATCGCGATCCGCCCCCACGCATTGGCCCGATCCTGCCACCCCGCCGCCCAAATCGTCGCCTCGATCGGCTTGCAGACTACCGCGCACAGATTGCGCGCATGGATGCAGCACAACTCGCTGGTGAACAACGTAAGCACCAACGCACCATGCAGAAATTCTCGGGAGCCCATTGGCTCGCGGATAGCCGTGCTCGGCTGCGTGTAGTCGCCAAGGAGCTGAGCCGCCGCAATGCCAAGCTACAGCCACGCCGGCTCTACATGCCAGCGCTCGTCGCCGTACAACATGCTGAGCAGATCAGTATCTTCGATGTGATTGGCGAGGTGACACTCCGCCGATCGCCAGGGAGTGTGGGCATTACCCAGGCACGCGCTGCGCCGTAGATGCACTGAAGGCAAGAAACAACAAACCACGAGCCAACGATCTCGCGAGCACCACATACGAACCACAAAACCGGCACGGTGTGCATACAAAAACTGGATCACATCGTGCCGCAAGGAGGAGCAGATGACTTCCATGCACACGCCTATCCCAACTCTTGTCCCAAACCCAATCGATAACCGCCTGCTGGCGCTCCGCCTGCTCGGCCGCTTGGGGGTGATGACAACCACACAACTCGCACTGTTGGCGTTTCCTGGGAAGCATCCGGCGACGGTACGGCGCAATCTCCGCCAGCTTGAGCAGCAGGGCTTGATCTGGCGCAGCACCAGCCCAGCCATCCCGCAGGCATCCAGCCACCACTCCGCCAGCCCGACATTTGGGGCTTATTGAGTCCAGCCTGTACCCTGCTGGAGACATGTGGCGCAGAGCCAGATCCGCGCAGTCTTGCGCATTTCATAGCCCGTGCGTCGCAGGCGCGCCCGCTCTCGAGGCTCCTGTTGCCACAGCTGCTAACGGTTTCGTGGTGGTGTAGTGCGGTGCTCATGGCCTTACGCGGCCATCGCTTGGTGCGCGGGGTGTATGTCCAAACCGCAGCAGCGCTTCTTGGGATACATCCGATTGATGCGCTGGTGATAATCCGCCTATCACAGACACCGATCGACACAACGCCGCACCAGCTACGCCTCTGGAATGGCACGAATCGCCGTGCTGATGAGCTGGATATTCGGTTGGCATTGGAGGTCGATCTGGGTCGTGCTCCCCTTTCCACCATCCACGCCAAGGCCTGTGCCTATCGTGATCTGCACGCCAATGGCACGTTTGCCCAGCAGTTGGGTGGAACGCTGCTGCCCGTCATCGTAACGCCAACCAAGACACGTGCCGATCTGATTGCGCAGCAATGGCGGCTGGCCTGGCCAACAGGTTGGGGTGTGGTGTCGACACCACACGCAGCGAATGAGCACCCGCTTGGCGTAGTGTGGGGCAGGTATAGTTCCATGATTGACAGTCAATCGTTGTCGCTGCTCTCGGTCGTAGAGCAGAACCCGATTACGGAGCGCGTGCAAATTAGCCCTGGTATCGGGCTGGAGCGCTGGGTTTCGGGAGCGCCAGAGCGGATCTGACCCGTGAAACGATTGACACGCTTGCCACGAAGCGGTGCGAAGATGGCCGCGCATATCGGCGCGCAATAGATTTCTGGAGGGGTTCCGCATGGTTGCCACAGCGTTTCCTGGGAGCCTTCATGGAGCGCGTTGTGGTGCGTCAGGATGCGCGACAAGCAATACAATAACCGTAACCCATCGCCATTCGTGTGTGCCGCTCAGCGCACACGGTGCCGTTACAGTGTAAAGCGTTGTGGCAGCACAGGCTGTGCATGGGTGTGTGGTGCGGAGCAATGGGTGATTCGCAGCGAGATGCTTTGGTAACATCGCGAGATAACGCGTTAGCGTATATAGGCAATGATACAATACTGCTGAATAGCCAAATTATCGCCAGGCCATTGCTATCCGATATTATGCTGAGATATGCTGGGCAGGGATGTATGAATCGCACTGACCGCCTGTTCGCCATCATCCTAGAATTGCAACGACGCGGAACACGCAACTGCCATGCCGATGATCTCGCACGGCACTTTGAGGTCAGCAAGCGAACGATCTACCGTGACATCCAGGCCTTGTGTGAGGTTGGAGTGCCAATTGCGGTCGCTGGACGGCAGGGCTATTCCCTGGTGGAGGGGTATTTCCTCCCACCACTCCGCTTTACGAGCGATGAGGCGCTGATGCTGGCACTTGGTAGTGAAGTGATAGCCACCAATTTCGACACCGAGTACCGAATTGCGGCAGAATCTGCCTATCGCAAAATCGATGCCGTGCTCACACCTGCCCTACGCGAGCAGGTTGGGCAGTTAAAGGCTGGCCTGCATTTTGCAGCAACCAAACCCCTCGAATCAGAACCACTGCGCTGGCTACAGATCTTGCGCCAAGCGGTCGCTGCGCATCGCCGAATCCGTATTCACTACACCAAGCCTGAGGCTGCTTCAACCGATTTAATCCATACGGTTCGGGAGATTGACCCATATCAGCTTACTCGGATGGCCAACGATTGGTATCTCACTGGCTACTGCCATCTCCGTCAAGCGATTCGGCTCTTCCGACTGGCCCGTATTGAGCAGGCAATCTTACTCGAGACAACGTTTTCACCGACCGATAGTGCCTTGTTGCAACAAGCAGATCAGCGCCACGATCAGCCGATCTTTGTACAAGCCCGCTTTGCGAAAAGCAGTGCACGCTGGGCACACGAATCACACCAAGGTATGTTGATTCATGAGGAAGCAACTCCTGATGGTGTGACCATGACCCTCCTGACAGAATCCGTCAATGATACGCTGAGATGGCTGCTCAGTTGGGGCAGTGCGGTTTACGTACAAGAGCCGGCCTGGATTCAAGCCATGCTGGTTGAGCAGGCAGAGCAGATCTTACAACACTACCGTTTTCCAGCTCCAGAAGACTGACATAGGGTTGTCACTCCTGTGTAGTACAGTGTTTGCGTGCCGCCCTGTAGCCTGCATTGGAAGGAGTGTTGATGTTTATGATTGCATTCTATGCAAGTTGGTTCGCCTATGTTGTCATCACATTCGCGTTGGGGTTTATCTGGCATCTCGTCGTGTTTAAGGATGTGTATCACCGATTGGCGATCTATACGCGCATTGATGATCCAATCATTCCACTCGGGTTCCTCGCCATGCTCATTCAAGGTGCGGTGCTGGCATATGTCTATCCGCTGGTTACCACAGGGTCGAACCCCATAGCGGATGGTATCGGGTTTGGTTTGCTTATGGGGGTATTCCTGGCCAGCAGCGCAGTTATCGCAGAAGTTGCCAAGCAGCGTGTCACATCACTCCGAACATGGTTTGTGCTGGAAAGCAGCTACTACGCTATTCAATTCCTCCTCACCGGGCTGGCAATCGCCTTCATCTATCGCATAGTATAGAACGACGCTCTGTTTCGTTGGCATGTGGCAAGCGGAAGATAGCAATTGGAGTATATGGTATGCATACTGCCGAGCAGCAATTTCAGCTGATCGCGGAGAAGCTCTCTGCCGAAGATAGTTCGGTCACAACCGGGAAGATGATGTCCTCACCAGGTATTCGGTATAATGACAAAGTATTCGCCTTTTACTATCGTGAGACAATGGTATTCCGGCTTGGCCGAGCCTTCGACCCAACCACCATAGGGGTTCACGACTATCAACTGCTCTCCCCGTTTAAAACAAAACCACCGCTGGTTGATTGGTTCGAAGTTACGCCAACCCATATCCAGCAGTGGGAGGTGTTGGCGCGCCTGGCCTTGGAACACATGCGTGATACCAAAGGCAAAGCACGCTGACGAAAGGAAAGAAGATGTCGTTTCCAGGATTTCCCGTTGCAGGCGTCGCATTTCTGGCTGATCTTGCGCTTCATAATGACCGAGCGTGGTTTGCAGCGCATAAACACCTCTATCAGACGACCCTTCTCGAGCCGGCACAAGCATTTGTGCTGGCACTTGGTGAGCGATTAAGTGCATTCATGCCAGACGTGCATGCCGATCCGCGCACTGATGGACGTGGAACGCTGATGCGCATCACCCGCGACACGCGCTTCAGTCGCGACAAGACACCGTACAAGACTAATCTGAGTGGGCTGTTCTGGGATGGCATTGGTGATAAGACGGCATCGCCAGCATTCGACTTTCGACTTCAGGCAGAGGGAATGGATTTGATGGCCGGAATGTTTCTTTTTCCTCCAAAAGCACTATCTCCATTTCGCGCTGCGGTTGTCGATCCTGCTCAAGGCGTAGCGTTGGCGGATATCCTCCATACCCTGAGCACACTGCCGGGATACCAGGTGCACGGTGAACGCTATCAGCGTGTGCCCACTAGGTATGATGCCAATCATCTGCGGGCTGATTTGCTGCGCTACAAAGGGTTAGCAGCTCATCCGCCTACAATCGCGGTTGATGTTGTCTGTTCATCACAGCTGATAGATATCTGTGTGGCGCACTTCCAAGCCATGGCTCCACTCCAGCAGTGGCTTGCAAAGGCATGCACTCCTACCCCACAATAGTGCTGCCCGATGCGCTACCAAGGTCGTGTTCCGCTGCGAAACTCAAGATGCCGATGGGAGATCTACGGCGGTTGGCATTCCTGTTCCTTCGTACTATCAAATGGCAGTAGATGGCAGCAGAATACATTGACATGGCAGGACTCCCCCTCTACTATGAGCAAGAGAGTGAATTGGGTCGTAGCGTAGTTGAGTATTGCTGCAAGGGAGCATATCATGTTGAATCTCGTTGCGTCGGTCTGTATTGAGGCACCAATTGAGGTTGTCTGGGCGCAGCTCGCCAAGCTCGAGGATATCCAGCTCTGGTCCGAACATGTCGTGCGTGCTCGTTGTGTTGGCGAAATCACACAGGGAATAGGTGCTGAGCGCGTCTGTGATTTGGCCGGCAACCGGAACATCCGCGAGCGTTGGATTGCGTGGGATGAAGGGCAATCATTTCAGTATGAGGGGTCGGGAATTCCCTTGGTGGAGCTTGCGCGCAATCGGTGGTCAGTGACCGCATATGGTGAGCGGACGGTACTCACCAGCGAGGCTGAGGTTCTGTTCAAAGGAGGCGTTCTCGGAAGGTTACTAGAGCCGCTGTTTGGGCCACTTATGCGTCGGGTTGCGCCAGATACGCTGGCGGCCTTCAAGTACCTGGTTGAGCACGGGCAACCCTACATAGGGAAGGCAGCAGCGTTGCCCAAGGCAGCATCAATATGCTCATGATCGTCGCTGATAGCCCTCAAGAATCCATGCGCTCATCAAGCGATACTGGATTCAGAGGCGCATCTTGCGCCAAAAGCGCAAGCGTTGCCAACAGTATCCGTTGCTGCTGTGCCGTATCGCCAGGGCGGCCAAGCGTCGCTCCGCCCGTGAGGCGTGTAAAGGTAGCCCGTGGTGGCATCGTGAGTCGAGCAACACCCGCATTCCAACTTGTCAAGGTTGTAGCTACACCATCCAATTCGAGGGCACGTGCGATCAGTCCCACGGACTGACTGCAGATTGGTCAGCTTGGGACGAGTAGAGCAGCCTGAGCAGCTTCGGCCTTGACGGCGGCCTGAATTGCCGGAATGAGCTCATCCAGCACACGGCCAACATCGGGCTGATAGCCCATAAAGCTGATGACATTCGGGGTGAGGGCGCCAATCGCACCTTCCTGCACCAGTGTAGCCAGATGCTCAAGCGGAAGCAACACTTGGGGGTCAGTATTGACCGCCGTGTGGTCGTAGTGGTCGTGTGCATAGGCAATCTGCGTCAGCGGGGTATACGATGGAATCAGGCGAATCGAATAATCGCCAAGTGGATTTACCGCATCGAATGGTTCTTGGCTCGCGGGCAAGAAGCCTCCCGCAGATGAAATAAGCACCATCCGACTACGACGCAGTTCGACAGCTGGCCCAGCTGGTGCGGCGCTATTTTTTGGACGTTGATACTGTCTAAAATCAGTCTCACCAGTTCGTTGATAGTGAGCGAGCCACCCCGTATGAAATGTGGACTCCCAGGCCTCACGATTTTCGAGAATATCCACTAGACCTCCAGTCCTGTTATGCCTACCCGATTCATCACCTGCACATTCATTGTACTGCATGCATTCTAATTTTTTTGCACACTTGCCATGGGCGTTGCAACCATTCCGATCGCCATCAACGCCCATGGATTTACTCCCAGATGGTTTGGCAGCTTGGCCGCGCCTGAGACTGCACCCGCTACGACAGGAATGCAACCCTCACAACCATACGGACGAATACGTAGTGTGTACCCGCGATCAAACAGATGGCTGGATAGGCATTCTCAAGTATAATGACATTTCTTATTGATGACCCTGCAACTGCCCGACTTCACGTGGATTCATACAGTCTCGTCACATCCATGTCGATTCTCGCCCTGCCTTATTCGACGTATGTATAGTGCAAGCATATAAAGGAGGGGGCAGACACCAAGTAATGCGCTCATCGTATCAATCGGCACCGCATATTGGGAGATCGAACCATGAAAGTCATGATATTCCTCAAAGCTGATGAGCAGAACGAACCCAGTGCACAGCCCACGCCCGAGATGATCACAGCAATGGCCAAGTACCACGAGGAGTTGATAAAAGCAGGCGTTCTGTTAGCTGGTGAGCAGCTTCACCCAAGCGCGAAAGGTGCCTTAATGCGCTTTGCGGGCGATAAGCGCACCGTCATTGATGGGCCATTCACCGAGGCGAAGGAATTGGTTGCTGGTTTCTGGTTGTGGCAAGTCAAGTCGATGGAGGAAGCGATCGAGTGGCTTAAGCGGGCACCCTTCGATCAACACGAACTCGAGATTCGCCAGGTTGTCTCGCCAACAGACTATAATGTCAAGTAAGCCATAATCAACAAGGAGCACAGACCATGGCAAACTATGTTTTTATCTATGCGGGTGAGCCAAGCTTTACGAGTCGTGAAGAGGGCACTGCCTACATGGCAAAGTGGCAAAGCTGGGTTACTGGCCTCGGCGGTGCCGTGATCAACCCAGGCAATCCATTTGGAACGTCCAAGATCGTCAGCGCTAGTGGGGTGTCCGATGTTTCAGGGGCCAATCGCCTAACAGGGTTTTCAATAGTGAGCGCTGACAGCATTGATGTTGCCATAACCATGGCGAAGGCATGTCCGCACCTTGCGCATGGCACGATTGAAGTCGCAGAGGCGATGGACATGAGTCTCTAAAATCGAACAGCTTGCAGGGTCTACTGCAGCAAGCCATGTATCTCATCAGTGCTCATCGCGCTGGTGAGATGCTCATTATTGGAGTCCATAGCGCATGACAGCATCCGCAACTCATCGTGCCATTGAGGCGGTTTGGCGCATTGAGGCAGCGAAGATTATTGCTGCTCTGGCTCGGCTTGTGCACGATGTTGGCCTTGCCGAGGATCTAGCACAGGATGCACTGGTAATTGCGCTTCAGCGCTGGCCTGAGACTGGAATTCCGATAAACCCCGGAGCCTGGTTAATGGCCACGGCGAAACATCGTGCAATCGACCGTATCCGGCGCGAACAGGTGGCACGCGGCAAGTACGAAGAATTTGGCCGTCAACTTGAACAAGAAGCAGAGCTCGCCACCAGGCCTGTTGAGGAGGACCTATTACGTCTCATCTTCATCGCTTGTCACCCGGTACTCTCGAACGACGCGCGTGTTGCGCTCACGCTACGGTTGCTTGGCGGGCTAACCACTGACGAAATTGCGCGCGCCTATCTCGTGCCAGAACCAACGATCGCCCAGCGGATTGTGCGTGCGAAACGCACGCTGACCGCAGCCCATGTACCATTTGACCTTCCCGATGCGCGCGAGCGTACGACGCGCTTAAGCTCGGTCTTGGCGGTCATCTATCTCATCTTTAATGAGGGTTACTCCGCCACCGCCGGGGACGATTGGATGCGGCCAGGATTGTGTGAAGAGGCGTTGCGTCTAGGGCGAATCTTGGCTGAACTGACACCCCAAGAGCCAGAGGTGCATGGGTTGGTCGCACTTATGGAGATTCAAGCCTCGCGATTCCAGGCGCGCGTCAGTCCCAACGGTGAGCCGATTGTACTACTCGAACAAAACCGTGCTCATTGGGATCAGCTCTTGATCCGGCGTGGGCTTGCCGCTTTGGAGCGTGCCGAGAAACTTGGGGGTGCACATGGGCTGTATGTCTTGCAAGCGGCTCTTGCTGCGTGTCATGCACGTGCACGCACGGCCGAAGAGACCGATTGGGAGCAGATTGTGGCGCTCTATGATGCATTGGTGCAACTCTCGCCCTCACCGATTGTTGAGCTGAATCGCGGAGTCGCCCTTTCGATGGCATATGGCCCTGCAGTGGGGCTTGAGGCAATTGACCAGTTAGTCAGCGAGGCATCGTTAGCCAACTATCACCTCTTGCCAAGTGTGCGTGGCGATTTGCTGGCCAAACTTGGCCGCTTTACAGAGGCACGTGTTGAGTTTAAGCGCGCAGCATCGCTTACACAGAATGTTCGCGAGCGTGAAATGTTGCTTAAGCGTGCTCGAACGGTTGATGGAGGCGAGTAGATAGACGCCAAGCACCACCCAGCCCACAAGCGCACTCGCAAAGCATGGATATAGCATATTCGATCGCCTACCCATCCCCAACTCCGCATGCTATACTGCTCCCAGAAACACACTGAGCATCTGGGACCTGCTATGACAACCGCACAATTACCGCTTGGCCTGGCGCAACCCCATCATAACCAACAACTCTTCGCTGACCACTACCTGAATGTGGTGTTGCCCAATCGACCCGAGTGGCAGGCGCTGCGCGCTGAGGCGGCCCACGCCCAGGCCGATATTCGTGCGATCTTTGCGACCTTCACCCCAAGTGCGATTGAGGCACAGACCGAGGATGAGCTGATTAAGCCAATCCTGGCGCGCCTCGGCCATACGGTCGAAGTCCAGGCGGCACTGCGCTCGCCACGCGGCACCAAGAAGCCGGATTATGTGTTCTACCAGGATGCAGCCGCCCGTGCCAGCAATAAGGATGTGACGCTCACCGAGGAAGTGCTGGCGAGCAAAGCCTATGCGATTGGCGATGCCAAATACTGGAATCGTCCACTCGATGTGTCGCTCAAACTGAAGACGAGCGACCCGGATATCAATAAGGTGCCCGCCGACCAGATTGCCTTCTATATGCTGCATAGCGGTGTGACCTGGGGGATCCTGACGAATGGGCGGCTCTGGCGGCTGTACCACAAAGACACGGCCCAGAAACAGGATCGCTTCTATGAGGTTGATCTGGAGCTGCTGACGCTCCACGGGACACCCGAGGATTTTCGCTACTTCTATGCCTTCTTCCGCCGCCCAGCCTTCGCCGACCAGCCGCTAAGTGCGGCGGCTATGCTGAGCGCCAGTGTTGAGGCAGCCCGTGCGATTGGCGATAATCTGCGTCAGCAGGTCTACCTGGCACTGCGCCACTTGGCCCAGGGCTTCCTGGATTACCGCGCGAATGCCCTGACAAATGACCCGGCGACCCTCAAGCAGATCTATGATAACAGCCTGACCGTGCTGTATCGGCTACTGTTCATCCTGTATGCCGAGGCGCGTGAGCTGCTGCCGCTGCGCACCAACCCGGATTACCGAACCGAGCACAGCTTGGCGTCGGTCGCGCGTGATGTGGCCAATCGCCTGGATAGTGGCAAGCTGCTGCTGCCAACTGGCTCGGCGCTCTGGGCACGCCTACGCGACCTGTGCGATATTATCAATGATGGCAGCCCGCCACTCAGTGTGGCCACCTTCAATGGTGGCCTGTTCGACCCACAGCGCCATCCGTTCCTTGCACGCAATACGGTTGGCGATGCGCAACTGGCCAGCGCCATCGAGCTGCTGAGCCGCACCAATGGTGCATTTATCGACTACCGCGACCTAGCGGAGCGCCATCTGGGCACGCTCTATGAAGGGCTGCTGGAGCAGCATCTCGCGCCGATTGCGCCAACTGCGCAATGGACGATTGATCTCTTCGACTCGGCGGGTGAGCGCCATCGTACCGGCTCATACTACACCCCCGATTTCGTGGTGCAGTATATCGTCTCCCAGACGGTTGGCCCGGCATTGGAGCGCGCCACTGCGGGCAAGACAACCGATGAGGAGCGCCTCGCGGCGGTGCTGGAGGTGAATATCTGCGACCCAGCCATGGGCTCGGGGCACTTCCTGGTGGCGGCCATGGAATATATTGCGCGCTACCTCGTCGATCTGGGGGTCAGCCCCGGCGATGAGGCGCAGGGCGAGGCCGATCTAGCGTTCTGGAAGCGGCGTGTGGCCCAGAGCTGCATCTATGGCGTCGATCTGAACCCGCTGGCGGTCGATCTGGCCAAGCTCTCGCTCTGGCTGGCAACCGCCGCGAGTGACCGGCCACTCTCATTTCTTGATCACCATCTGCGCTGTGGCAATGCCCTGGTTGGCGCACGCCTAGCCGATCTGGGCCAGCGTACCCCGACGACAAATAGCACCACCAAGCGTGCGCAGCAGCAAGCTGCTCAGATCGCCGCTGCTGGACAGGTCTCAATGCTCGATGACGACGCCTTCCAGCGCAGTATGCGCCTGGCGGTCGGGTCGCTCTGGCAGATCGAGGCCAGCCCAGCGCGCACGGTTGCCGATGTCAAGCAGCAGGAAACATCCTACCTGGAGCTGCGCGACAGCCTGGCACGCCAGTATCTCAAACAGGCTGATCTGGTGGCGGCTGCGCGCCTGGGCGTTACGGTTGAGCCTGCGCTCTGGCCAAGCCTGAATGATTATGTGACTGGACGCAGCATGGCCGCGTTGCCCAAAGTGATTGAACTGGCCGAGCAGGCACGCGCCCTGATTGCACAGCATCGCCCGTTCCACTGGGAGCTCGAGTTCCCTGAAGTCTTCTTCGACCGCCATGGCCAGGCGCTTGGTGCGCAGGCGGGCTTCGATGCCGTGATTGGCAACCCACCCTATGTGCGCCAGGAGCTGCTTGCGCCGCTCAAGCCGTATTTGCAGGCGGGGTACCCAGAGACATACCACGGCGCAGCGGATCTGTATGTGTACTTCTACCAGCGCGGCGTTGAGCTACTCCAGCCCGGTGGCCGCATGTCGTATATCGTCACGAACAAATGGATGCGGGCAGGCTATGGCGAGCCGCTGCGCAGCTTCTTTGCCGAGCATGCGATTATCCACGAGATTATCGATTTTGGCCATGCGCCGATCTTTGCCGAAGCCGATGTATTCCCATGTATTATTGTCCTGGAGCGACCAGCTGCTGCTGCCATCGAAACACCCGCGAATGTCGCGAGCGACCAACCAAGTCAGGTTCAAGTGACGATCTTCCCCCGCGAAGCCCTCGGCACTACTACCCTTGAGCGCTATGTGGAGAATCACCACCAACGCGTGCCACAACGGCGTTTTGGGCGCAATGCCTGGAGCCTGGAAGCCAATGATGTTGATGAGCTCATGGAGAAGCTGCGCCGCGTTGGCGTGCCGCTCGCGGAATTCGCTGGAGTCAGGCCTTATCGTGGCCCAGTTACAGGATTCAATGAGGCTTTCCTGATCGACACGCCCACCAAAGAGCGCCTGGTACGCGAAGACCCGCGCTCGGCTGAGATTATCAAACCCTATCTGCGCGGCCAGGATATGGAGCGATGGTCATCGGAATGGAAAGATCTATGGATGATTTTCACTGGTGTAATAAGCGACATATCGCATTACCCTGCCATAGAGCGCCATCTAAATCAGTTTAGAGCAGCTTTGGATAGACGAGCAGGAGCGCAACTCTGGTGGCAGACTCAATCAAGAGCAACCTACCATGAGATGTTTAGTAGACCGAAGATTTCTTATCCTGATATCACTTGGCGTAGTCAATTCTCACTTGATACCGAAGGTAGATACTCTAACAATACCGTGTATTTTTTACCAATAGACTCATCATGGTTACTTGCAGTGCTCAACTCCCCATTGCTCTGGTCTTTCTACTGGCGTAAAGCAGTCCACGGAAAAGATGAAGCCCTGCGCTTTTTCTCAGATTTCGTTGAAACCATCCCAATCGCCCCGCCCACCGACGCACAACGTGCTGAGGTTGAGCCTGCCGTCCTACGCTTGATTGCAATCACCAAGGCCGATCAGCAAGCGCGCCGTGACACGCTAGATTGGCTGCATACTGAGTTTGAGATCGCCACGCCTGGCCAGAAGCTGGAGGTGTTCAGCACCCTCGATGAGGCCAGCTTTATTGAGGAAGTGCGTAAGCGCCGCCCAAAGAGTTTAGGGAAACTTACACCAGCCGGGCTTCGGGCGCTACGTGATGGCTATAGCGAGCAGGCCCGGCCTATACAGGAACGTAGCCGTGAGGCGCTTGGATTAGAGCGCCGATTGGCCGCAATTGTCAACGAAGCCTATGGCCTCACACCTGAAGAAGTCGATCTGCTCTGGCGCACAGCACCACCACGGATGCCAGTGGGTAGGGGTTGAGGATGAAGGGCGCAGCCTCAACCAGAAACTGACCGCCTGGTGGGATCTGGATTTCCCGGCATTCCGTGTCGAAGTGCAGAAAGCACTCAAGCGCGAGATTGCGGTCAAGGAGCGCGATGATTGGGAGGAATGGCTGGATGGGCAGCGCGTGCGCCATCGTGAGCATATTGAGGCGATTATCCACCTTGAGACCCAGCTCAATGAACGTGTCTACCAGCTATTCGATCTCACCCGCGAGGAAATTGCGCTAATCGAGGAGAGCACCAAGTATACGTATGGCGAGGTGTGAAACACATGCTGACACTACCCTCACAAGCGTAGCATTGCGCCAGTATAGGAGCATACTCCCCAGCTCCCACGCGCCCAGCAGCGCAATGGATGGGTGCGCTACTATAACACTGGAGCAGCGTCCCCTGCTTACCTACCATGCTGCCTGTTCAACTCCTCTACCAACAGATGCACGCTCGTTGAGGGGTTATCATGCGCAGGCTGCACTGGATCATAGCTACTGAGAAGCCTACGTGCGTTCTGGATGGCCTGCTCCTGCCGAGGCAAGAGCAGATCATACATGATCTCGCTATTCTTGGCATACCGTTGTTCCAGCAGCTCGGCCAATCGTAGCGCGTAGTCTTGGCGGGCGATACCAGTCTGATAGTAGTGGAAATGAAGCAGATACCAGAGCTCAAAGGCCTCGTTGGAGTAGGCCACCCGCAGGCCCTCGCGTTTGGCCAGCTGCAGGGCTTGGTTGAATTGTGCTGCGGACACATCATCGCGGTCAAAGACGCACCAGACCTGATCGTATTCGTTCGCTTCGCGTAGCTCAAGCGCACGCTCGACCAGTTGCAGCGCTTGGCGGGCAACGCCCTTAATCTCAACTATCAGGCCAGCAGGCCGAAACGCGCGGAAATAGTTCGGCTCGGTACGCTCTCCCTCACACACAATCAAAAAGCGCTGCCGAATACTGCGGTTTGCCATCGCGCGTTGGGAATGACCGCGCTCACGGCTAGCGCTGCGCTGGTGCTTCGGCATGCGCTGCTCCAATCACCCCACTAAAATCACCCATCAATGGGATAGCACCATACCGACCAAGCACATACTCCTTCTCATACGACGCATCATTCCGCACAACTTTGCCATCAACCCGGTATTCAACCAGCGAATACAGATCGGATGCGCCCTGCCGCGATTTCTCAACGAACCAGATCTGATCACGCCGCAACAGCCCTGCGCTGAGCAGGTTGGTAGTATAGGTCGTGAAGATCAATTGTGCATGCTGCGGGTTTGTTTCTGGATTATTGAACAGCTGCACGAGTGCCGCCACCAGATTGGGATGGATGCGCGCATCAATCTCATCAATGGCCAGGACTAAACCCTCATGCAGTGCGCGCACAATTGGCCCCGCCAGATCAAAGAGCCGCTTGGTGCCCGCAGATTCCTGATCTTCCATATCAAATAGCGCCTCTCCAACCAGCTCATGCTGCTCGTTATAGCTACGGTGACGCGTATGAATCGCGATCTGCTCGGGCACCCCCCCAGGTTGAATCGTCGCATCAAAGAATGCTTGCAGCTGCTGCATAATCGGCGCTGGGGCAGGTTGCAGCAGCTGCATAATCGGCGCTGGCACATGTGCCAGCAGAGTCGCTGGCCCACGCTCAAAGAGCAGCCCATCGATACCCACATCGAATTGCTTCACCAATCGCTCGATAGCATCGCGGTAGATCGGTTGCTCAAACATCGCCATTGCCTGGATTCGATCATGGGTATCATCTAATCCGATATCAACCCCAAGCCGCTGGAACCAGCCTACCACCTCGCCTGCAACTTCCCCATTGAATTGGGCAGCAACCGAAAGGAAGAGCGCATTAGGACGCGTGCGTGCCTCCAGCCCCCGCCCCTCGCGGAACAATCGCGCATTCAACAGCATCGTGTCGCCATCACGCTCAAACAGGCGCGCCTCACGTCTCGCGCCAAGCCGAAAGAGCCATTCTGTGGTGATACGCTCATGGGTCGCGGCAAACCCATAGCGATACT
The DNA here is from genome assembly GCA_031362265.1 of Roseiflexaceae bacterium. GTDB lineage: Bacteria > Chloroflexota > Chloroflexia > Chloroflexales > Roseiflexaceae > JANLSE01. Next base: position 380 of record JANLSE010000491.1, on the reverse strand, counting down.
GGTGGCCTGCAACACGAAACACAACCTCAAAGGTTGATGGTTGCTGGGCAGTATCTGGGTTGAGCAGGAATGGCTCAACATCGATCCCACCAGTTGCCACACTGGCACGCGTTGAGAGCAAGACGAAGTTCCGCATAAAGCGCAGCGCCGTGATCAGATTGCTCTTCCCACTTGCATTTGCACCATAGATTGCCGCGCTCGTCAGCAAGGGGGTATCGTCACCGGCTTCAAAGACATTCTGCTGGTCAAGCAATTTCGGTAGCGATACAATCTTCGCTGCGAGCATACTGAACGTCACACGATCGCGGAAGGAGCGGAAGTTCCCAACTCGGAATTCGATAAGCATCACTTCCCCCTGCATGAATATCAGTATTGTGTGA
>JANLSE010000471.1:0-8962 GCA_031362265.1 Roseiflexaceae bacterium | reverse complement strand
TCGTACCCTGGATGATGCCAAATCCAAATCGATGTTATCACCAAGCCAAGGCGTGCATATTGTCCTAGATCGCTCATTTCTGCCGGGCGATACGGCGCTGATGATTCCGCGTACAGATGATGGCCGCGTGTTATTTGCTATTCCATGGCATGGAAAGGCTGTGATTGGTACAACCGATACTCCTGTCGGAGAGACCAGTATCGAACCACGTGCACTACCAGCAGAAGTAGAATTCCTAATCAGCCACGCTGGTCGCTATCTTAGCCGTACTCCTGCACGCTCTGATGTTCTGTCGATCTATGCTGGGTTGCGCCCACTTGTCAAAGCTGGTGATGGTACGCGCACCGCAGCACTCTCACGCGATCATACGATCATCGTTGCGCCTTCTGGCCTGATTACTGTTACTGGTGGGAAGTGGACCACGTATCGGCATATGGGCGAAGATACGATCAATCGGGCTGCGCAAGTAGGTAATTTGGCACAGCGCCCTAGCCCGACCCGCGAGCTCAAATTACATGGCTGGCTGAATGAACATGGCGACTCTGCGCTGGCAGTCTATGGCTCAGATGCAGAACCCATCCGACGCTTGGCTGCTGAGCGACCTGAATTAGCGAACCCGCTCCACGCACGGTTACCGTATCGCGAAGCGGAGGTTGTTTGGGCGGCACGGTATGAATTGGCACGGACGGTTGAGGATGTTCTTGCTCGCCGCACACGCGCATTGCTCCTAGACGCGCGTGCAAGTATCGAGGCTGCCCCACGTGTTGCAGAATTATTGGCCGGCGAGTTAGGGCGTAACCCTGGCTGGGCTGCACAACAGGTCGTGGAATATACTGCTCTAGCACAGGGATATATCTTGATATGACGCATGCTTGGTTAGGTACTGTGGTTCGCCCCAGGGCTCTGATCCCCTGCCTGAATTGCAATCCATGATACTGCGAGCGGCCCGAAGCGTTCCGCCCGTAGCTGCGCATGCGGGAAGAGTGCTACAACTTCGTGACGACGCAAGAGGCGAATACTGGAGACTTCTGCGTAGGCTTGCGCGTAATCTGGTATTTTGCGAAACCAGCCTAGATTGAAGTGCTGCAGCAACCAGGTTCGGATGGCGATTGGTAGGTACTGGAAGCCTACCACAAAGAAATGCGGCTCAAGCGGGAAGAAGTAGTTAGGCGTTTGTACAAAATAGCATTTGCCCACCCGCTGAATCTCGCGCGCCATCTGCTGTTGTTCGCTAAATGTGCCAACGTGCTCAATCACTGAATTTGAGAAAACAACATCAAATGATTGATCTGCAAGGCTATGGAGATCACGGCCATCACCAATGATTTCGGAGAAGTAGGGCTTGTATGTTGGATGTGATATTGGGTTCAGTAGGGTGATTTGATACTGCTCGCTGGCTGCGAAACCAACCATGTCCCAGAAGAACTGGGTGCCTCCAATATCCAGAATCCGGATCGGTGGAGGCAGGCTCTTGAGGAGATCAAAAAAGAGTTGCATCCGCCGCCGCCGCAGCTTGGTGATAAACGAATTATCTTCACGCATATCCGCAATTTTGCGGAAGAGACTAAACCTCATTACCAGCCTCTATCCTAGAATCGCCACGCCTGGCCTGTGCCATCGATACTGCATAACTGATATGTATTGCGTAAGAAGCTGCTAATTTCGCATATCAGCCGCTAGTATCGGTGGGAGGCGTTAGGCTCGCGCGAAACGCTGCTAATAGCGGAATGGTCGCATCAAAGGCTGCCTGTAGGCTGGCCAGATCCTGGGCTAGATATTCAGGGGTATTCTCGTGTAGATGTGCCTCTATCTGAGTACAGTAGTTTGCGATGCGTGTTGCGCCAATCGTGAGGCTACCACCGCGTAATCGATGCGCTCTTTTTGCGATCTGATCCAGCGCTTGTTCATCCAGAAATTGCGCAATTGCTATCAGTGTCAGTGGTGTCTCACGCAGAAAATGATCAATGGCTTCTTCTAGCGTCTCTTTGGCGAAGGGCCCCATAACCCGGACAAGCTCATCGAGTCGTGATTGCTCCAACAATTCCACCTCGGCATCGGCAGGGTTGGGATGTACTGGTTGATTGGATTGTTGTGGCGAGGAATAATCTGTCAAGGTTTTCTCACTCTCTCAGGGCCGGGTATTGGCCACAGTTATTGAGTTAGTTTTGCCCGCCAAGGACACGGCGTACAACAAAGAGTACTGCAAACGAGACAGCCAGTAATAATATCGAGAGTGTAATCGCAATACCTAGATCCTGCTCAAAGCCCTGGTAAATTGCGAGCGGCATGGTCTGTGTTCGCCCGGCCAGATTCCCCGCAAAGATAATAGTTGCGCCAAATTCGCCCAGAGCACGCGCCCACGTCATTACTGCACCACCAAAGAGTGAAGTCCAAGCGAGTGGTAGCGTGATATGGCGAAATGTATCGATACGCCCTGCCCCATCAAGTGCGGCTGCTTGCTCCAATTCGCGATCAATTCCAGCGAACCCTGCAATCGCTGCCTTGATATAGAACGGTGCGGATACAAAGATTTGGGCAATCACTACCGCCAATGGTGTGAATACAATTTCCAGCCCAAACATTGCCAGATATTGCCCTGCTAACCCACGCCTGCCAAAGGCAACTAATAGGGCGATCCCAGCGACTGAAGGCGGGAGTACCATTGGCAAATCGATCAGTGTATCGAGAATCATACGGCCACGGAACGTATAACGTGCCAGTAAGTATGCAACTGGCGTTCCAAATAGAAGTGTCAGTATCATACTCACGAAGGTTGTTGTCAAGCTCAGGGTGATTGCGTGTGCAATATATGGATTCGTCAAACGTTCCAACAGCTGAATGAGTGGTACACGTAGTACCAGCGCAATCAAAGGCAGGAGCATGAAGAAGAACATTGGAAGGCTGGCAATCAGCAACAGTACGACCCCACGTGTGTGGATGGGTAGCCGTGTACTGGTGCTGATCGTAGGCGTACGTAGGAGTGGGGTGTCAGCCATAGCCTCTACTCTGATAGATTATGGTTCCTGATTTGGGATAAAGCCATACTGTGCGAGTGTTTGCTGCCCCTCAGCCGAGAGCACATATGCCATGAAGCGCTGTGCAACAGCAACATTTGGCCGATCGCGGATGGTGGCGATCGGGTAACTTGCAATCGTGTTGAGCGCATCTGGTATTTCGATGGTCGCAAGGTTTTGGGCCGATTCCTTGGTAATATCGGTGGTATAGACAATCCCTGCATCAGCTTCATCGAGTGCTACTTTGCCCAATACTGCGCGAACATTCTCTTCATACGATACTACATTTGCGATCACCGATTGACTGTAGCTGTTCGTGTACTCTGGTAGTAGCGAGGCTTTGCCAAGGAAATTGAGCGAATAACTACCAATCGGTACACTTGGGTTCGCAAGAACGATTTTGAGTCCTGGCCGCGCTAAATCGGAGAGTGTCTTAATACCTGCGCGGTTCGTTTTGGGGTAGATCACAACCAGTCGATTGCGGGCAAATATTTGTTGTGTGCCACTAATCACACGGCCACCGCTAATCACATTGGCCATCTGAGTTTTATTGGCCGACGCAAAAATGTCTACGGGAGCGCCTTCGTTGATCTGCTGTGCCAACTTATCTGAGCCAGCAAAATTGAACACTACCTTCACACCTGGGTTGGTCGCCTCAAATTGTTTGCCAATCTGGGTAAATGGATCGGTAAGTGAGGATGCCGCAGAGATGGTTAATTCAACCGGCTGTGTTTGGAGCATAGTTGCTTGCGAGCTACACGCAATAAGCTGAGTCGCAATAAAGATACCACAGGCGAAGCGTATGAACGGCTGCATACTGGGCTCCTTTCAGATATCTGCGCCAAATGGCTTGGATGTGAGTGGGTTGGTCGGCTCAATAGGGTTAGTATGAGACAACCAGCATTATATCAGCGCCGTTGGCGTGCACGCCGCGTTGTAGCAGCGGCGGGCTGTGAGGCTGGCATATCTGGCTCCTCTTCGGTCAATGCCAGCGTTTTGCGTAGCTCGACGACCTGATCGCGAAGAGCGGCGGCCTTCTCAAACTCAAGATCCTTGGCAGCCTGTTTCATCTGCTTTTCGAGATCCTTAATCAGCAAGGTAAGTTCTTCTCTGCCAACCGGAGCCTCGCTGAATGGCGCACCTGTTCGATAGAGCTCTTTTTGTTCGGCAACCTTGCGTACTCGCTCGGTCAATTCGCGGACGGCCTTACTGATACCAATCGGCACAATCCCATAACGCGTGTTATGTGCTTCCTGGATCGCACGGCGACGATTCGTCTCCCCAATTGCATATGTCATCGAACCAGTCATATTGTCGGCATACATGATGACAGTGCCCTCAATATGGCGTGCCGCGCGGCCCGTGATCTGGACGAGTGAAGAACCACTACGCAGAAAGCCCTCTTTATCGGCATCCAGGATTGCCACGAGTGATACTTCTGGTAAATCGAGCCCTTCGCGGAGCAGATTGATGCCAACCACCACATCAAAGACACCCAATCGCAGATCGCGAAGAATCTCGACGCGTTCAAATGTCTCAATATCGGAATGCAGGTATTGGGTGCGAATACCCATTTCCTTGAGATAGTCGGTCAGATCCTCGGCCATGCGTTTTGTAAGTGTTGTGACAAGTACACGCTGCCCCTTGGCAACACGTTTCTTAATCTCGCTCTGTAAATCATCAATCTGGCCTTTGCTTGGGCGTACCATAATCACCGGGTCAAGCAGCCCAGTTGGGCGGATGATCTGCTCAACAATTTGGTCAGAGTTGGCATTTTCGTATGGCCCAGGCGTAGCCGAGACATAGATTGCTTGGTGGACATGCTGTTCAAACTCCTCGAAACGTAACGGGCGGTTATCGAGTGCGGAAGGCAACCGGAATCCATAATCGACCAGCGTCTGCTTACGTGATCGGTCGCCATTATACATGCCACGAATCTGTGGCAACGTAATATGTGATTCATCCACAAAGATAATGTAATCGTCAGGGAAGTAATCCAGCAATGTCCAGGGCGTCTGCCCAGCGGCACGCCGATCCATGTGGCGTGAATAGTTCTCGATCCCCGAGCAATAACCCATTTCACTCATCATCTCGAGATCATAGCTGGTACGCTGCTTGAGCCGTGCGGCCTCCAGTATCTTGCCCTCGGACTCAAGCTTCTGCAACTGCTCGCCAAGCTCATCCTGGATATCAGTAATCGCGAGCTTAAGCTTATCGGCATCAGCAAGAAAGTGTTTTGCCGGGTAAATTTCTAAACTTGTGCGCTTAACAAGCACTTCTCCAGTCAATGGATCAAATTCGGTAATGCGCTCAATATCATCGCCCCAGAACTCGATCCGCTCAGCAACCTCAGCATTAGCAGGAAAGATATCGAGCGTATCGCCACGAACGCGGAAGGTTCCGCGATGGAAGTCCACATCATTGCGCTCAAATTGCAGATCGAGTAACTGGCGCAGCAACTTATCGCGGTTACGTACCTCACCAACTCGCACTGCGACCTTTTCCTGCCCATATACCTGTGGCGAGCCTAAACCATAGATTGCAGATACCGAAGCCACAATCAGCACATCACGCCGGTTCAGTAGCGATTGAGTTGCCGAATGGCGCAAACGGTCGATCTCTTCATTGATATCGGCTTCTTTCTCGATGTAGAGATCCTTACTCGGCACATACGCCTCAGGCGTGTACATGTCGTAGTACGAAATAAACATCTCGACCGCCGTTTCAGGCAGCAATTCACGGAATTCGCTATACAGTTGCGAGACGAGTGTCTTATTATGGGCTAGTACAATCGCTGGACGTTCAAGCTGTTCGAAGATCCAAGCAACGGTTGCAGTTTTGCCAGTAGCCGTGGCACCAAGCAGTGTTTGCTGGCGCTGGCCATTACGCACGCCTTGTACAAGCTTCACAATCGCTTCCGGCTGGTCACCACTTGGATGAAAGGGAGAAACAACCCGAAATGACATAGCTTCCTCTTGCAGGTGTATTCGATCTGTCAATTTGATAGCGATCTATTATACCCTAAAAGCAGAAAAAAGAACAGATGAGCGTGCGATTTGGCCATTCACCATCGTTGTGAATGATTCTAGGCCAATAAGATCACAGGTGCGCTGTGTGAATGGTATAATGCGCGCATTCGATTCTGCACGAGAGAAGTAGAGCAAAAACGATGTCAACACCTCATATCGCCCCCGAAGTCGCGGCCCTACCAGTTCCATCGCGTGAGGAAGCCTATACAGCTACCATGCGTCAGCTTGAGTTGGTTCTTCGCAGTAGCGAACAGACCTGGATTGTTGCAGAATCCTACGATGATTACAACACTGCTTGGCAGATCGATCTTGTTCGCCGAGGGGATCATGGCCGCTGGGTACGCCAACGTTATCGATTCGATGCGCAATCTGATACACTTCATTTCCGTGGCGAACAGCAAATCAATGCAAGCGAATTAGCGCAAGCTAGGCGGGGTTCAAAGGAAATCAAGCAGTAAAACGGGCCGCCTTCTGGATGAAGCCATCATCTCGATAGCGCCCTGTTCGTCCTTTCTGCTCGGTTTGTACTCCGATGCTCCTTCGCTACCAGGAGTTTGCCATGCCAGTTACCCTGTTTGAGATCGATGACCTGTATCGTCTTGGTTGGGTTGAGGATCCCGCAGTAAGTCCAGATGGCCGGTGGGTTGCCTATGTGCGTGTTAGTGTTGATCGTATGGGCAATCGTTACCGCCGTGCGATTTGGCTCGCAGCTGCCGATGGGACACAGCAGCGCAAGCTTACCATAGGTACGAAAGCCGATTTCGCACCCCGCTGGAGCCCTGATGGTACCCAACTGGCTTTTGTGTCGAACCGCGATGAGAAGCCGCAAATCTATCTGATTGATCTGGCTGGTGGCGAAGCTCGCTGTTTGACTTCGCATCCGCAAGGCGCTTCGGATCCTGCCTGGAGCCCGGATGGCCGCCAGATTGCATTCCTTGCAAGCACAACTAGTGAGGAGCGCGCTGCTGAGGATGCGAGCGAGCAACCGCCTGCTCCCGCCGATGAGCTAGAGCAACGGCATCGGCATGAGCGAGCTGCCTGTGAAGAGGAACTACGCATGGATCCGCGCGTCATCGAACGTATGCCCTACCGCACTGGCACAACCTACGATGACCAACGACGCGCGCATATGTATCTAATCGACGTGCCTGCCGATCATCTGACTGACCCAGGCACCGCACGGCGGATTACCGATGGTGATCTGGGTTTTGGTCAGCCTGTCTGGGAGGTTGATGGCAGATCAATCCTTTCGACATGTGGGCGTGATATTGATGCAGATACATTGTTTGGCTTTGATGACATTGTGCGTATTCCGGTGCTCCCCCAAGAGCGCGCCGTGCCAATCCGATTAACCCATAGTGCCGATTCATATATGGTGCCGCAAGTTTCGCCAGATGGCCGTTGGATTAGTGCACTTCGGCGCAATGCGCAGCGCCCACTGGCACATGCAACGGAACTTGTGCTGATTCCAAGTGGAGGTGGCGAGCCGCGCCCCCTCACCGCCCACGCGGATCTGGATATTGAGGAACACCGCTGGGCGGCAAACAGCGATACGATCTTCTGTACCGCTCCCGCTTGGGGCGATCAAACGATTTATCGGGTTGCGCTTACGCCGGGCAAGGCCAGTGTTGAAGCGGTATTTCCGGCGGCACAACGCTATATTACAGAATTGAGCCTCGGCCCGGATACTAGTATCGCTTTTGTTGCTGGATCAGCGACGAACCCATCTGATCTATTCCTGCGCCGTGTTGATGGCAGTGAATTGCAGCTGACCCATATAGGTGATTGGATCATAGCCGAGAAGAAACTTGCAACCTTTGAAGAGCTACGCTATACCGCGCCCGATGGTTCAACCGTTCAGGGATGGGTCTTGTACCCGCCCGACTTTTCGCCCGAACGGACAGCTCCGCTGGTTGTTCACATCCACGGCGGCCCACATCTGATGTGGTCACCAGGATATCGTGGCATGTGGCATGAATTTCAGACAACAGCGGCGCGTGGCTATATCACATTCTTCTGCAACCCACGCGGCTCAGAAGGTTATGGCGAAACATGGCGCGATGGCGTCCATGCTGATTGGGGTTGTGCGAGTGCCGATATTCTGGCTGGCATTGATCTGTTGACAGCCCGTGGCCATGTTGATACTGCACGAATTGCTGTCACTGGTGGCTCGTATGGTGGCTATATGACAGCCTGGCTGCTAGCGCACGACACACGCTTTGCTTGTGGTGTTGCAGCACGTGGTGTCTACGATCTCACCTCATTCTATGGTACAAGCGATGCCCATGAGCTGATCGAGTTTGAGTTCGATGGCGCACCATGGGAGCAGCATGATCTGTTGTGGGCGCAATCTCCATTAGCACATGCACACCGCATTAATGTACCATTGTGTATTCTGCATGCGGAATTGGATTGGCGTGTTCCCATCGCACAGGCCGAGCAGCTGTTCAGTAACCTGCGCCGCCGTAAAATACCGGTTGAGTTGATACGTTACCCACGCGAAGGCCATGAGCTTACACGTGCTGGAGAACCGAATCATCGTGCCGATCATATGCGTCGCACACTAGAATGGTTCGGCCGTTATTGTCCTACAGATTCAGTAGAATGACCAATCGATGCTCGGATTCGCCTGCTGCTCTGCGTTCATCTTAATAGCCAAGATCGATTGTTTATAACCCAAGGAAGAGTATGCTCGGATTCACCGCGCGCCGGAAGTTACTTAGCGAACGCCAAGAGGCCCTGCTCACTCAGGAACGATCCGCACTAAGTGGCCTCCAATCCGCCCTTCTGGATTTTGGAGCCGATGTTGCCCCTGCGGATCGGCAGACCCTTGATGACACAATTGCGCATCTGGGTGAGCTTTTTCTTCTTGTGATTGCTGGTGAATTTAACTCAGGGAAATCCAGTTTTATTAATGCG
>JANLSE010000459.1:0-13274 GCA_031362265.1 Roseiflexaceae bacterium | reverse complement strand
AGAAGCGCGGCAAGAAGCCCGAGGATGTCGGCCAGCTTTCACAAGGAACCCTCATCTGGCGCCGGTTCATGAAGAACCGCCTCTCGGTGTTGGGGGCGATTGTATTAGCGTTGATGTATATCATCGTGATTTTTGCCGATTTTATTGCCCCATATAAGTATGATGACATCGATTCCGATCATCAATACGGTGGCCCAACCTCAATTGTCTGGGCGAATGGCGGTTTCGGGATTCAAGGTGTCAAACAGGTGCTTGATAGTGAGAACTATCAATACACGTATGAGATCGATCCAAACACGGTTTATCCGATTCGGCTGTTTGTTAGCGCCGAAGAGTATCATATGTGGGGCTTCATCCCCTTACGTACTCGCCTTTTTGGAGTCGAAGCACCTCCTGACGCCAATTCCAAAGTCTTTTTGTGGGGAGCCGACCGCCAGGGTCGCGATGTCTTCGCGCGTGTGCTGACAGGCGGCCAAGTCTCGCTCAGCATTGGCTTTATCGGTGTGCTAATCTCAATCATTCTCGCCTCGCTGATCGGCACCGCATCTGGCTATTTTGGCGGCACCTTCGATACAATCCTGCAGCGCGTGATCGAACTAATCCAGACCTTCCCATTCATCTCGATATACATAGCGATTGCAGCAGCGCTCCCACCAGTCATGCCCGTCATCCAACGCTACTTACTGATTACGATCATCTTCTCGCTGATCAGCTGGACGGGCCTCTCGCGCGAGATTCGTGGCAAAGTGCTGGGCTACCGCTCCGCCGATTACACAAATGCAGCGATTGCTGGTGGTGCATCAAGCTGGTGGGTGATCACGCGCCATATGATCCCAAATGCACTCAGCCATATTATTGTCGCAGCGTCATTTGCGGTTCCTGGTGCAATTGCTGCCGAAACCGCGCTGAGCTTCCTTAACCTGGGTATCCTCCCGCCCGCAGTGAGCTGGGGCGTACTCCTCCAGGATGCGCAACAGGTGCAATCGGTGGTGCTCCACCCATGGCTGCTCATCCCGCTCGGGGCGATCATTCTAGCTTCGCTCTGCCTGTACTTGCTCGGCGATGGGCTGAGAGATGCGGTTGACCCGTACGCGTAGACCGGAATTTTGAACCACAGAGCACATATTTGAACCACAGAGCGCACAGAGGCACAGAGTTGTAGACTACCTAACTCGACCTAAAACTCTCGATCTTTGAACCATAGCGGGTACCCTTTGGGTGCAGAGACACAGAGTTGTAGACTTACCTCCATCAACCCACGCATCTTTGCGCTTTTGCGCTATGCGCTATGCGCTTTTGTGAGGTGCATGCATGCATAACATCACAATTATCGGCGTGCCTGTCGATCTTGGCGCTGGGCGGCGTGGCGTCGATATGGGCCCAAGTGCCATTCGTTATGCTGGCTTAGCTGAGCGGCTACGCTCACTTGGCCATAGTGTCCTCGATTTGGGTGATCTTGGTGTTCCCTTGGCGGAATTGATTCCGCTGCCTGCTGCCGATGAAAAACTGCGGTATCTTGGCCCACTTGCCGATTTGAACCGTAATCTGGCCGATAAAGTTGCACTTGTTGTTGCAGAAGGCTCGTTCCCATTGATTCTGGGAGGTGATCATAGCCTTGCAATCGGTTCGGTTCGTGGTAGCGCACGAACCCGTAAACTAGGTGTGATCTGGATCGATGCCCATGGCGATTTCAATACCGCCCAAACAACCCCGTCTGGCAATATTCATGGCATGAGTCTGGCCGTACTTACAGGGCGTGGGCACCCAGATCTTGTTGGGCCGGCACCAATAGTAGATGATCAGGCGATTGCGTTGGTTGGCGTGCGCGATCTTGATCCCGCCGAACAGGTCGCACTGCGTATCGCAGGCATTCGGGCGTTTACGATGCACGATATCGACCGGCGTGGGATGGCGGTTGTTATTGAGGAAGCGATTCAGCATACAAGCACTCGAACGAACGGCCTCCACCTCAGCTTGGATCTGGATGCGCTTGACCCCAGTGAAGCGCCAGGGGTGGGAACACCAGTAGCTGGTGGGCTCACCTACCGTGAAACCCACCTCGCTATGGAAATGATTGCTGAGAGCGGGCGTATGCGCAGTATGGATCTTGTAGAAGTTAACCCAATTCTCGACACCCATAATCGAACTGCTGAACACGCTGTGGCCTTCGCACTATCGGCGCTTGGAAAGCGTATTTTGGGGAAGTAGAAGCCCAATATGGCAGAATGAGAAAAGTTGCACAATCTTGAGTTGCGTTCCAAAAATTGTGGTATACTTGCCATATAGGTGAAGATAATGCAACGTGTGAATGGTCGCGCTGTCGCACAATAGTTGAGTGCTAGAAAGGCACCAGATGGCTCAGATCTTCGACCGCCGGGCAAACAGCATCGCCAGGATGAGTCTTATGCTCGGATTGCCCCTTTTGCTTGCGGTCGCCAGTGCTGCGTGGTGGTATTACAGCCGCTCCGATTGGGTCCGCGATGTTGGGATCGAGGTGGAGCAGCCTGGCGGCGGGTATAACCATCAGCTGCATGTTGGCGGGTTTAAGCTCGATTGTCGCTACTGCCATAATTCGGTCGAGCTCTCGTCGAGCGCAAACATCCCGCCGACTGAGACCTGCATGGGGTGCCATTCGCAGGTGCTCTCGCAAAGTGTAAAACTTGCGTTTGTACGGGATAGTTTTGCCAATAACACACCGATTGAGTGGACCAAAGTCCACAACCTCCCCGATTTTGTCTATTTTAATCACAGCATCCATGTCAATAAGGGTGTTGGCTGTTCAACATGCCATGGGCGTATCGATCAGATGAAGGTTGTCTATAAGGCACAACCAATGTATATGGTCTGGTGTCTAGAGTGCCATCGTGCACCCGAGAAGTTCATCCGCCCGAAGGCTGAAGTATTCAACATGGCATGGCAGGCGCCGCCCGATCAGCTTACGCTTGGCCTACGCCTCAAGGATGAATATAAGATTCGCGATAGTATTGCACTGACGAAGTGCTCGATCTGCCACCGCTAAACCCTCTGATAGCCTTAGGGAAGACGATGACGAATAAACCGCTTGAGTCTGGCGCACAAGGCGCTACATCCCAAGGCCGTGAGTTTTGGCGTAGCCTTGAAGAGCTCGCTGAAACCTCGGCATTTCAGGACTGGCTTGGCCGCGAGTTCCCGCATGGTGCTGCGGAAATGCGTGATCCATCCAGCCGCCGCAAATTTCTAAAGCTGATGGGCGCATCGTTAGCATTGGCAAGCCTCACTGGCTGTCAATTCGCGATTAAGCCACCCGCTCGCAAGATTGTTCCCTATGTACGCCAGCCAGAACTCGTAATCCCTGGTAAGTCGCTGTTCTATGCAACAGCAATTGTACAGCAGGGGTATGCGCTTGGCCTACTCGCCGAGAGCCACGAGGGCCGCCCAACCAAGGTTGAGGGTAACCCCGATCATCCATCAAGCCTTGGTTCAACCGATACCTTTGCACAGGCCTCAATCCTGCAGATGTATGATCCAGATCGTTCACAGAGTGTCCTGCAAGCCAACCAGGCCAGCACATGGCAGGCATTTGTGAGCGCAGCACTGGCAGCACTCGAGAGTGAAAAAGCCTCGCAAGGCGCGGGGATTCGCATCCTTACCGAGACGATCACCTCGCCGACGCTCTCACTCGATATTCGCAAACTTATTCACGCATTCCCGCAGGCGAAGTGGTATCAATACGAACCACTCGCCCGTGATGGCGCTATCGGCGGTGCGCGGCTGGCGTTTGGCCAAGATGCGCATCCGGTATACGATTTCACCAAGGCTGAGGTCATCCTATCACTCGATGCCGACTTTACAGCATCAGGTGTTGGTTCTGTGCGCTATGCGCGCGATTTCGCCACCAAGCGCAAAGTGCGCAAGGAGAAGAAAGATACCAACCGCTTGTATGTCGTTGAGCCAACCCCAACCCCAACTGGCACTCTCGCAGATCACCATTTGGCCATACGTGCCTCGCTGGTCGAGAGCGTTGCACGAGCGGTAGCACAAGCCCTCGGTATTGCGGGCATCGCTGCGGGAACCCCGCTCAGCGAAGTAGAAGCAAAGTGGGCCGCCACCGCAGCCAAAGATCTGCAAGCTGCTAAGGGTAAAAGTATTGTGATTGCAGGCGAAGGGCAACCTGCGATTGTCCATGCCTTAAGCCATGCACTTAATCAGGCGCTTGGGAATACTGGCGCGACAGTTACTTATGTCGAGCCAATTGAAGCTCAACCTGGCATCCAACTTGAGTCGATCGTTGCACTTGCCAATGAGATGCGCACAGGCCAAGTCAAGCTGTTATTGATGCTGGGTGGTAATCCCGCCTACAATGCGCCAGCGGATCTGGATTTTGCTGGTGCGCTCGCACAGGTGCCACTCAGCATCCACCAGAGCTTGTATCTGGATGAAACATCTTCGGCGAGCACATGGCATATTAATGCTACCCATTACCTTGAGGAATGGGGCGATGCACGCGCCCACGATGGCACTGGCACAATTATCCAGCCGCTGATTGCACCACTCTACAATGGGAAATCCGCCTCCGATATTATCAATACCCTGATCGGCTCAGATGCGTTGGCTGGATATACTGCGCTCGTAAACTACTGGCGTGGCCAGGGAGTTGGCGAGAAGGATTGGTTCCAAGTTCTCCACGATGGCATAGTTAAAGGAAATACGGCAAAACCGGTCAATGTTACGGTGAGTACCGATTTTGCAGCACAACCAGCAGCGGCAGCAATCACCGATCTTGAGGTTGTCTTCCGCTCGGATCCAACGATTGGCGATGGATTCTATGCCAATAATGGTTGGCTCCAGGAGTTACCGAAGCCGATCACCAAGCTCACCTGGGAAAATGCAGCCTATGTAAGCCCAGGGACAGCCAAGGAACTTGGCCTAGTGCAGGGTGATCGGGCCACACTGACAGTTGGTGGGCGAAGTGTCACCGCTCCAGTTGTGGTTGTGCCAGGCCAGGCCGATAAAGCGATCACGGTACATTTTGGCTATGGCCGAACCAAGGCAGGCCGTGTTGCAGTTGCAGGTGGTGGTGGCTTCAATGCCTATGCGCTACGAACCAGCGCTGCACCCTATTTTGCGGGTGGTTTGCAGGTTGCCAAGGCTGGCTCAAATTACAAATTGGCAGTCACCCAAATGCACTTCGATTTGGTCGGACGCAAGAAGGATATTACGCCATCGGGTACCTATGCCGAATATCTAGCGAATGAAGAATTCTTGAAAGAAGGGCACAAAGAGGAGAAGGTTCTCTCGCTCTTCCCTGAGTATGAGTATACATCGTATGCGTGGGGTCTCTCAATCGACCTGAATGTCTGCACGGGATGCAACGCCTGTGTGATTGCTTGCCAATCCGAGAATAATATCGGCTTGGTCGGCAAGGACGAAGTCTATATGGGTCGTGAGCTTCAGTGGATGCGAATCGATCAGTATTTTGTTGGTGATCCAAGCGCCCCGGATGTCTATAACCAGCCGATGCTCTGCCAACACTGTGAGAACGCACCTTGTGAGCTTGTCTGCCCGGTTGCAGCAACATCACACGATTCAGAAGGCCTGAATGTGATGACCTACAATCGCTGCGTTGGCACCAAATACTGCTCGAATAACTGCCCATTCAAAGTTCGGCGCTTTAACTTCCTGAATTACCAGGATGTCCCATTTCGCTCGCCAATTGATGCGTCGACCGAGGGCGATAGCTCGCGCATTCCGGTGCTGAAACTACGCCAGAACCCAGATGTGACGGTACGCTCTCGTGGTGTGATGGAAAAATGCACCTATTGCGTCCAGCGCATTAATGAGGCACGGATCGACGCCCAAAAATCCGACCGCCGCATCCAGGATGGCGAAATTGTTACTGCATGCCAGCAGGTCTGCCCGACGCAGGCGATTGTCTTTGGCGATATCAACGATCCAAATTCGAATGTCACCAAGCTAAAGGCAGACCCACTAACGTTTACTGTGCTCGATGAGCTCAATACGAAGCCGCGTACCAGCTATATGGCCCGCCTACGCAACCTCAACCCTGAGCTTGGCGGCGGCGAGAAGAAGACGGAGTAGCCACATGCAGTCACAGCTCAAGAGGGAAGCGCCTCAGGAGACACACGACTCGCTGCTTGGCCCAAACCAGACCTTAGAGAAGGTTACGGCCACAGTGAGTGATATTGTGCTCACGCCAATATTGAAGACGGCGTGGGGCTGGCCGATGGGCTTTGTGCTCGCCAGTGGTTTTCTGTTGGTGTATCTGTTTTCCCTAGCAACGCTCTTCACGGTTGGTGTTGGCATCTGGGGTGTGAACATCCCAGTCGCCTGGGGCTTCGATATCATCAATTTTGTCTGGTGGATCGGTATCGGCCATGCGGGTACGCTTATCTCGGCCATTTTGCTGCTCTTCCGCCAGGATTGGCGCACATCAATCAATCGCGCCGCTGAGGCAATGACGATTTTCGCAGTGGCGTGTGCCGGTATCTATCCACTGGTACATACTGGTCGGCCCTGGCTCGATTACTGGATGTTGCCATACCCCAGCAGCCTGGGCATGTGGCCACAGTTTCGTAGCCCGCTTGAGTGGGATGTCTTTGCGATCTCGACATATGCCACCGTCTCAATCTTGTTCTGGTTTGTTGGTCTGCTGCCCGATCTGGCAACCCTACGTGATCGCTCACAGAATACATGGGTGAAGCGCTTCTATGCGATCCTCTCGCTTGGTTGGCGCGGATCGGCAAAACACTGGCAGCGCCACGAGATGGTATCGCTGATTTTGGCAGGGCTTTCGACACCACTGGTGCTTTCGGTTCACTCAATCATCAGCTTCGACTTCTCGATCGCCCAATTGCCAGGCTGGCATGTAACCGTCTTCCCACCATATTTTGTGGCTGGTGCTGTCTATTGTGGCTTTGCGATGGTTATCAATCTGCTGGTGCCTATCCGCAGTTGGTACAAGCTACAGGATCTCATCACGCTCAAGCACTTTGATGTGATGGGCAAGGTGATGCTGGCGAGCGGCCTGATTGTCGCTTACGGCTATATTGGTGAGATATTCTATGCATGGTATAGTGCCAATTTGTATGAGGCCTTCCTGATCACTAATCGTACTATGGGCCCGTATGCGTGGTCGTACTGGACACTGATTGGGTGTAATATCATCATCCCACAGTTGTTATGGTCAAAGCGGATACGAACGAATCTACCAGCGATTTTTATCATCTCGATCTTTATCAATATTGGTATGTGGTTTGAGCGTTGGGTGATCATCGTCATGAGCTTGCATCGCGATTTCCTGCCATCTTCTTGGGCGTTCTATACGCCTTCGGTGTGGGATATCTCGTTGTATGTTGGGTCGTTTGGCTGGTTCTTCTTCTTATTCTTTTTGTTCATCCGATTGCTGCCCATGATTGCGACCTTCGAGGTACGAGATCTGGTGCATAAGCTACAGGGGCTTGGCCAGAAGCATTAGCGCTGGCTAAGGAGGTACTGCATGTTTCGACCAAAAGCAGGCGCCGCCCCGGCAATTCAGCCGAGCCCCGGTATCTACGGGATGGTGGCAGAGTTCGATACGCCTGAGGCAGTTGTTGCTGCTGCCGAGAAGGCCCATGCCGAGGGGTACCGCAAAATGGATGCCTATACACCGGTGCCGGTGCATGGGCTCGATGACGCGCTGGGTTTTAAGGCCACCCGGCTACCTTGGCTGATTTTCGCTGGTGGGCTGCTTGGCTCATCGGGGATGTTCCTGTATATGACATGGGTCAATACGATAGATTACCCATTGAATATTGCCGGACGACCATATTTCAGTTGGCCAGCCTTTATTCCAATCACCTTCGAAGGCATGGTGCTTTTGGCATCATTCTGTGCGGTGTTTGGGCTATTCTGGGTGTGTGGTTTCCCACAGCTATATCACCCTGTGGCGAATGCACCACGCTTTGATCGTGCGTCGAGCGATTTATTCTTCCTGTGTATCGAAGCGAAAGACCCAAAGTACGATGCGTCACAGACGCGCCGATTTATGGAGACGCTTGGTGCACAGGCTGTCTCTGAAGTAGAACAGTAGGGGAGCACCAGGATGTCGATCGCGACTGTGCGCGGCCGAACCCAGCCGCTCAACCGAATTGTGGGAATGATCGTGCTGGTGATGACAGTATTCCTCACCACTGCATGCCACTTAGACATGTACGAACAGGCGAAGGCCAAACCGCTTAGCAAGAGCGATTTCTTCGCGAATGGTTCATCAATGCGGCCGCTCTTGCCAAATACCGTTGCGCGTAGCCAAGTAGCGCCAGATGCTCGCACAACTGGTAAAGTCGATGGAACTGGTGATTATGTACAGGATATTCCAATAGAAGTGACACCAGATCTGATTGCGCGTGGCGCGCAGCGCTTCAAAATCTACTGCTCGGCATGCCATGGCGCAAAAGCGGATGGCAAAGGGGTTGTTTCCGCCCAACTCAAGCCAAACCCACCCTCGTTTTTCGATCAGCGGATTGTCGATATGCCCAATGGCTACTACTTCTATGTCATCACGAATGGCAAGGGTGCGATGTATCAATATCGATCACGCATTCAGAATCCCGATGATCGCTGGGCGATTATTGCCTATCTTCGTGAAACGCAGAAGAATCCGCCAGCCAAGCCATAATCTGGAGGAGCGTGTTTCGTGCTTACCCAAACTGAAAACTGGCGGCCATCACTCGACCGGTTACAGCGCAATGCCTTAATTGTTGGCATCGTTGGAATCGTACTCTGTGGCGCATACTGGGCGCTGCTTGACTCAGCGCAATTTTTCCACTCGCTGATATTCGCGTTCTTCTTCTGGATGATGCTGACGGTTGGTGCAGCAATCATGCTCATGATTCAGCATCTCACTGGCGGTGTATGGGGCCTGATGCTGCGGCGTATGCTCGAAGCGGCAATCATGACACTTCCGCTGCTTCTGGTGGTTTTTATTGTTCTGATGATTGGCCGAGGCGATCTGTATCAGTGGAGCCATCCAGAACTGGTTGCCGCCGATGAGGTTCTACAGGCGAAAGCGCCCTACCTGAATGAGATTGGGGTTGCCTCACGCGGCCTACTCTACTTTGGTATCTTCATTCTGATTAGCTACTTGCTCAACCGCTGGTCGGTGGAACAAGAGAAAAACCCAAGCCAGAAGGTCGCTGATCGGTTGCGCACCTTAAGTGGCCCTGGCATCCCAATCTTTGTGTTAGTCTGGACTCTGGCATCCACCGAGTGGGGCATGTCGCTTGAGCCACACTGGTTCTCTTCCATGTACCCTGTCACCTTTATTATCGAAGGCATGCTGGCAACATTCGCATGGGGTATTGTCGCACTTACGATCATGCGCTCCCGCAACATGCTGCCGTTCTCGATCCCGATTGATCGTCTGCACGATCTCGGCAAGTTTATGTTCGCCTTTACTGTACTCTGGACATATATTAACTTCTCGCAGTTTTTGATTATCTGGGGTGGCAATCTGCCCGAAGAAACCCCCTGGTATGTGTCGCGCTTAAATAATGGTTGGCAGGTTCTTGGTGTTGGGCTGATGATTGGCCACTTCTTCCTGCCATTCTTTGCGCTGATGTCACGTCATGCTAAGCGTAACTTCCGGGCAGTCTCTACGATTGCCGGGTTCATTATTGCCATCCAAGTTGTGTTTGTGTTCTGGACGATTATGCCATCGTTCCATCAGGATGGCTTCCATATTAGTGTGCTCGATCCGCTGGCTCTGCTGGGGGTTGGCGGGCTATGGATGGCGCTTTGGGCACGTAATCTCAAACAGCGCCCATTCATTGCGCCAAATGACCATCGCATCCCTGAGCTAGAGCAGCAAAGTGCAGCAGGAGATGGGCATGGGCATACAAAAGCGAGCGCTGCGCATTAGTCTAGTGTAATAACCTAAGTCATGACTCTGTAAAACCGCAGAACCGCTTGTTCAGCCGTTCTGCGGTTTTATTGCTTTGAAATTGCTGAATCGCCTCTACGCGCTACTCCTCCTCCTCGTCCTCCAATATTCCTGCAAGGCGTGAGGCTTGTGGTTCGGTGCGCGCCACACCAAAATCACCGCGCCGAAAGACAATCTCGCCACGATGCATGGTCAGCATTGTCTGGCCGCGCAACTGTTGGCCAACAAGTGGTGTGCTACGTGCTTTAGATGCAAACCCGGTGGGATCGACTGTCCATTGCTTTTCGGGATCGAAAATCACAATATCGGCGTGCTGGCCAGGGCGCAGTGTTGCAGGCGAGCGGCCAAGTACAGTCGCCGGGCCTTCTGTCAGCTTCGCGACTAAATCGACTAGGTCTATTTTGCCACAATGCACAAGCATCAGCGCAAGGCCCAAGGCTGTTTCGAGTGCCGATATACCTGGCTCGGCGAGCCGATATTCGCAATCCTTTTCAACAGAGCTTTGTGGCGCGTGATCCGTAGCAATCGCATCGATCGTACCATCGCGTAACGCCTCGATCAGGGCATCACAATCCTCATCAGTACGCAGTGGCGGGCTGATACGAGTACTGGTATGATACGGCGGTAAGCGTGTTGGATCTAACCAGCTTGGCAGCCCGAGCCCAGTTTCTGCGCGCCTGCCACGCTTACTCCGTTTCGGAGGTGGCGGTGCATTTGCTGCCATTGAGCCTAATACCCAACGATCAGTGAGTGCGAGATGATGCGGTGTCACTTCTGCAGTAATATTAGCACCGCGATCCTTGGCTGCGCGGATGAGTGCCACCCCACCGGCGGTACTAACAGTGCATACATGAAGATGTGCGCCAGTCAATTCGGCTAGAGCAATATCACGGGCGATGATGATCTCTTCCGCAGCAGATGGGAAACCCGGTAAGCCTAGGCGTGTACTTGCCACGCCTTCGTGCATCGCCCAACCCTTGGTTAGCCGCACATCCTCACAGTGGGTCATCACTGGCACATCAAGCATGGCGGCATAGGCGAAGGCGCTGCGCATCACCGCAGTATCGGCAATGGAGCGCGGGTTGTCGCTAAAGGCAACACAACCAGCCTCGACAAGCTCAGCCATTTCGCTGAGGGCTACACCAGCACGGCCAACTGTGAGCGCGCCGATACTATCGACCTTAATCGCACCACGGCGGCGCGCAAGCTCGCGTATTTGGCGAATGGCAGCAGCTGTGTCAAGAGCTGGGCGTGTATCGGGCATTGCGCAAATCGTTGTAAAGCCACCCGCCGCCGCTGCACGTGTGATACTGGCAATTGTCTCTTTGTGTTCTTCGCCTGGTTCACGCACATGGCTGTGGAGATCAATAAAGCCAGGGGCGATTACCGCGCCGCGCGCATTAATCACTTCCAGATTCTCTTCCGAAATATCCGCACCTGCTGAAGACAATTCCGCATGATCGATCACCTGTGCGACCCTACCATTCTCAATCAAAACCGTACCAATCGTCGCAACACGCGCCGCTGGGTCGATGATTGAGCCATTTTTAATCAGATAACGCATGGCATCACTCCCCAGCTAAACGGTACAACAGCGCCATTCGCACTGCAACACCATTGGTAACCTGCTCTTCAATTACCGATTGTGCCGAGGTTGCTACATCCGGCATGATTTCGACACCTTCATTCATCGGGCCAGGATGCATCACCAGGCAGCGTGGGCTAGCTAGCGCAACCCGCTCAGAGGTAATACCAAAGCAGCGGGTATATTCGCGCAGTGTAGGCAAGAGTGCAGCATCCTGTCGCTCTTTTTGAATACGTAAGGCCATGATTACATCCGCGCCTTCAATCGAACGATCCAGATCGGTCGAGATCGTCAGATTCGGCCAGGTTGCCTTCCAGTATGCCTCCGGGCCGATCAGCGTCTGGGGTGCGCACAATGTGACATGGGCACCCATTGCGCGCAGGCCCCATAGATTGGAGCGGGCAACTCGGCTATGCAGAATATCTCCAACAATCACAACCTTAAGATCTTCGAGTTGACCATGGTGTGCCTGGATGGTAAACAGATCGAGCAGCGCCTGGGTCGGGTGAGCATGGCGGCCATCACCTGCATTGATCACTGAGCCCGAAAAGTGTTGAGCAGCGAGGTAGGGAGCACCAGCCTCACCATGACGAATGATCAGGATATCGGCGCCAAGCGCCTGGAGCGTGCGCACCGTGTCGATCAGCGATTCGCCCTTCTCGACACTACTTCCACGGGCGGTCATATTGATTACATTCGCCGAAAGCGCCTTACCTGCAAGCTCAAACGAGATACGAGTACGAGTGCTATCTTCGAAGAACATATTGATGACAGTGCGACCACGGAGTGTGGGAACCTGCTTGATCTGTCGGCCAAGGATTTCCTTCATACCAGCTGTGGTATCAAGAATTTCACTGATTTCATCACGCTTGAAATCATCTAAATCAAGCACATGTTGACGGTGACGCCCACCGTGCTGGCCAGTTGCAAAACTCATGCAGCACCTCCACGGACAATGAACACCCCATCCTCTTCGCCATCAACCTCGCGCAGGCGGGTTTCAACTCGTTCCTCACGTGAGGTGGGAACATTCTTACCCACAAAATCGGCGCGAATTGGCAATTCACGATGACCACGATCGACAAGTACGGCCAACTGAATGCGCTCTGGCCGGCCAAGATCGGCCAACGCATCGAGTGCAGCACGAACTGTGCGCCCAGTATAGAGCACATCGTCAACCAGTATCAGTGTTCTTCCAGTAATATCAACTGGCATGGTGGTTGGCCGAACAATTGGTGCAGGCCCGCGCATCTCGAGATCGTCACGATAGAGTGTGATATCGAGTGTCCCAATCGGCACACGTACACCTTCAATATCCGCCAATGTACTCGCGATACGCTCGGCAAGCGGAACACCGCGTCTGCGAATACCGACAAGCATAATATTGGTGGTGCCATCATTACGTTCGGCAATCTCGTGAGCGATACGCGTAATCGCGCGACGCACATCATCGGCAGAGAGAATCTGTTTGTCGCTCATTCGCGTCTCCCATCCGCGCAACAAAAAACCCCATACACGCCAGTCTGGCGAGTTGGGGTACAGTAATCATGATTCATTGGTGCTCCTTTCCGGCCTCACAGAGCCGAGTTAAAGGGTCGTTAATGGGGACTATAGCACGGCAGGGTGTACGAGTCAAGCCATCACAGAGAACATGTAGGGCAATCGCATCATCCTTGATTCGAAAGACGTTGTGACGTATGCTCGCATCATCACTTTTTTATCGAGGAATCTCATGACCACCATGCTGCCAGCTATGCCCCACGACGCGATCGT
>JANLSE010000445.1:0-11973 GCA_031362265.1 Roseiflexaceae bacterium | reverse complement strand
GTTGCTCAACGATGGGCAACGCTTCACCATTCTCGGAGCACAATTCGGCAACCTATTTGTGGGCCTTCAGCCTAGTTTTGGGTATGAGCGTGCCCCGATGCGCCTGCTGATGGCCAAAGATGCTGCTCCCAACCATGGATTTGCCGCATTCTACACATGGCTCGAATATATTTTTGCTGCTGATGCAGTGATCCATTTTGGCACGCATGGCGCGCTTGAGTTTATGCCTGGTAAGCAAGTTGGCATGAGTACTCGTTGCTGGCCAACCCGCTTGCTCGGTAGCCTACCCAACTTCTACTACTACAGTGTTAATAATCCCAGTGAAGCAACCATCGCAAAACGACGTAGTGCTGCCACAATCGTTAGTTACCTGGTTCCACCACTACAACAAGCTGGGCTCTACAAAGGGTTACGTCTCCTCAAGGATAGTATTGAAACCTATCGATCCCACCCCAACACTGAATTATTGGCCGATATTCGGCTGCGAGCAGAGAAACTTGGGCTGGGAGTCGCTCATACTGAAGAACAGCAGTTGGAGGTTGGGCAACCGGCTCATCATCATCCTGTGTCCAATGACTATATTGCGGCATTAGCGCATGAACTTATTCTGGTTGAGCAGCGTATGATTCCAATCGGCCTGCATGTCTTAGGGGCGCCACCAGTTGCTGCAGAGGTTGCCGATATGCTTGGCTTGATTGCAAACTTTCACGCTCCAGCTCCGGGCCAGAAGCCACTGCCACATCAGATCGCTGCTGGCCTTGGCTGGGATTACCATACCATTCAGGATGCACTTGCCACTAATCACGAATGCCAGCAACGCTATGA
Source organism: Roseiflexaceae bacterium (assembly GCA_031362265.1). Lineage (GTDB taxonomy): Bacteria > Chloroflexota > Chloroflexia > Chloroflexales > Roseiflexaceae > JANLSE01. The sequence continues at coordinate 11,148 of JANLSE010000445.1, read as the reverse complement.
GTGTATTGAAGCGATTATGCGTGAGACACTGCGGTTGTTCGTTGAGGGAACTTCTCCAGATGCATATCTTGCACAGGTTGCATATCTTCGCCCTGGCACTTTGCGCCCGCTATGGGAATACTTGGCGGATGTACAGCGCCGCCTTGTTGATGAACAAGAATTGCATGGGTTGCTGCATACACTTGCGGGTGGCTTCACACCACCTTCGCCGGGAAACGATGTGGCCCGTAACCCGGCAGTTGTGCCTACTGGCAGAAATATCCATGGGCTGGATCCATTTCGTGTTCCCTCACAGGTCGCGCAAGCTACCGGCGAGCGACTGATGGCTGAGCTCATTGCACGGCTGACAGCTGAGCAAGGACGCTTGCCAGAGACAATTGCGCTGGTATTATGGGGAACCGATAATCTCAAGAGCGATGGTGAAGGGGTGGCGCAGGCGTTGGCATTGGTTGGTGCTCGTGTTGTTCTCGATGAGCTTGGCAAGGTTGCTGACGTTGAGTTGGTAACACTTTCCGAACTTGGCCGCCCACGGATTGATATTGTGGTAACAGCCAGTGGCATTTGCCGGGATTTACTCAGCCATCAAATGTTGCTGATCGATAAAGCGGTACGGCTGGCCGCGTAAGCCGATGAGCCCTGTGAGTTCAACTTTGTACGCAAGCATGCACTAGATCAGGCAAAAGCTCTTGGATGTGGGCTTGATGAGGCGGCCACACGGGTGTTCTCGAATGCACCTGGTAACTATGGCGCAAGCGTGAATCATTTGATTGAGAGCAGCACCTGGGATGATCAATCCCAGATCAGTGATGCCTTCCTTGCACGTAAAAGTTTTGCGTTCGGTGGGCGTGCTGCTGATGGTTCGCCATATGGTGGCTGGCGTGAGGCTCGCGGTGTTATGGAAGAGGCACTTGGTTCGGTTGATGCTACCTTCCAAAATATCGATAGCTTCGAGCTTGGCATTAGCGACATTGATCACTATTACGAATATCTTGGTGGTATTACCAAAACAGTCGAACTCAAACGTGGTGTACGCCCACCTGTATTGGTTGCCGATGCAATTGGTACAATTTCGGGTAGAATAAGTACACTCGAACAGATGGTACGACTCGAGACTCGTGCTAAACTGTTGAATCCAAAGTGGTTTGAGGGCATGTTGTCGCATGGCTATCAGGGTGTGCGCGAGATCGAAACACGTGTTGGCAATACCTATGGCTGGAGTGCCACTGCTGGCGCTGTCGAAGGTTGGGTCTATCAAGGTATTGCCGAGACGTTTTTGTTGGATGATGAGCTTCGTCAGCGCATGGCGAATCTGAACTCACATGCAATTGCGGCGATTGCACGGCGCTTGCTCGAAGCCCATAGCCGGGGTTTCTGGGATGCGGATGAGGCAACACTCGCACAATTGCAGGAGATCTATGCGGATCTAGAGGATCGGTTGGAAGGTGTCGCAAGCGGCATCAAACAATGAAGCATTGAATCGTAAAGCGGAAACCACCGAGCGGGGAGCGTAGCGCGCAACAGGTAGTCTACGCTTCATCGCTTCATCGCTCCAGTGCTTCGACGCTTGTGGTGTGTCTGGAGGTTCGCGATGGGTATCATCAAAAATATCCGTTTGGGGTTTGTGCATATCGCCGTAACACTCACGTTTGTGTTAATCAATGGCGTGCTCAACCGTATTATGATCCACGATCTAGGCATCGCAGCAACACTTGTTGCCATCCTAGTGGTGCTGCCGTATGTGTTCTCACCAGTTCAGGTATGGATTGGTCAGTATTCGGATACGCACCCCATTTTTGGCTACCGTCGTACGCCCTATATTGCATTAGGTATTGCGCTGGTACTTGGCGGAACACTGCTGACGCCGCATGCGGCATTCAGCATGGCAACCGGGAATGGCCAGATTGCACCTGCTGGTCTATTGCTTGGTTTCTTAGCATTTGGGATGTGGGGCGCTGGTTTTAATCTTGCGGTTGTCTCATATCTTTCACTAGCAAGCGATTTGTCGGATGAGCATAATCGCTCACGAACGATTGCGATTATGTGGTTCATGATGATTGTGAGTATCATCATCACCGCCATTCTTACAGCGCGCGCCCTTGAGCCCTATTCACCTGAGCGGCTGATGGACGTCTTTATGAAGGTGACGCTCGGCTCGCTTGGATTGGCGATCCTTGGGTTATTTGGCCTTGAGCCGCGTTATACTGCGCTTCGTGCCGAACAAACTCGTGAAAGCCAAGGTGCCGCACTTCGCGCTGTGTTAAGCAATCCGCAGGCACGCATCTTCTTTGTTTACCTGATCCTCTTGCTAGCTGCTATTTTGGGCCAGGATGTATTATTGGAACCATATGGCGCAACCGCATTCGGAATGAGTGTGAAACAGACCACTCAGCTGACATCGTATTGGGGCGGTGCGACTCTAGTCGCCTTGTTGTTGCATGGCCTTGTATTGAGTCGCTGGCTCGATAAAAAGACGGGGGCGATGATTGGAGCGGTTATTGCTACTGCGGGTCTCCTCCTAATCGCTGCAAGCGGCATCGTTGGTATTCGGGCATTATTCATCCCTGGTGTTGTTGTGCTTGGCTTTGGTACGGGCTTTTCGACTGCAACGAATCTGGCACTTATGCTCGACATGACAACCTCCGAGCAAGTTGGACTGTTCATTGGGGCTTGGGGCGTTGCTGATGCCATGGCGCGTGGCCTGGGGACGCTTCTTGGTGGAGTTCTGCGCGACATTATCACAGCGCTTACTAATAATCCTACAAGTGGTTACACAACCGTATTTCTTGTCGAAGCAGCATTACTTGCGGTGTCGCTCGTTCTACTGCAGCGTATCAATGTTCGAGCCTTCCGCGAGCATCAGCCAACACTAACGGAATTGATTGCAATTGTGGGAGATGCATGAGCTTAAAATGGCGATAAGGGAGGCTCTGTACGGCTGTTTTATCCGTCAGAACACCACCTTACCAGCTTGTCACCGTGGCTTCGTTCCATTCTGTCTCATCGAGGAACCATGACCCAGTCTCAAACTACTGATGTGCCCCTGAATATCCCCCAAGTGTACCCATTTGCGGCGATCGTAGGTCAAGCTGAATTGAAGCTGGCCCTGCTGTTATGTATCGTCGATCCAGCCATCGGCGGTGTGATGGTGATGGGCCATCGTGGTACAGCCAAAAGCACTGCGGTGCGTGCGCTAGCGGCATTACTTCCACCAATGCAGGTAGTTGCAGGCTGCCCATATCACTGTGATCCACTCCATCCCTCGCTGAATTGCCCATATTGCGCGGGGCGGTTATCCAATGGTGCGTTACCTGGTCGAAACGCACACACGACTCGTTCGAAATCCGCGACTACAATAGTTCCGGTTCCGGTGGTCGATTTGCCGCTTGGTGCCACAGAAGATCGGGTTGTTGGCTCACTCGATATCGAACGAGCACTTGTCGATGGAGTTCAGTCATTCTCGCCTGGGTTGCTCGCTCGTGCGAATCGTGGGTTTTTGTATATTGATGAGGTGAACCTGCTTGAGGATCACCTGGTCGATCTATTGCTTGATGTAGCTCAAAGTGGTGTGAATGTCGTTGAGCGTGAAGGCATGAGTGTCCGACATCCAGCGCGTTTTGTGCTCGTGGGAAGCGGTAACCCTGAAGAAGGAGATCTGCGTCCTCAATTGCTGGATCGCTTTGGCCTACATGCACGCATTACGACGATCAGCGATGTTCAGGAGCGTGTCGCAATTGTGAAACGACGGCGCGCATTTGATTTGGATCCAATTGTGTTTGCCCAGGATTGGGAAAAGGAGACCCACAGACTTCAACGCAAGATAAAAGCGGCCCAGAAGAATCTTCCTGCGGTGGAATTGACCGATGCAGCGCTTGTTGCAGCTGCCCAGTTATGTGTAACACTATCGATTGATGGTCATCGTGGTGAACTTACACTTTGTAGGGCTGCGACAGCATTGGCCGCATTCGAGGGCCGCAAGGCAACCATGCCAGCTGATATTGGCCGAGTTGCCCTGCTCGCACTACGCCATCGACTACGCAAGGATCCGCTTGAGCAGAGTGGCGATGAGGCGCGGATCGAGCGGGCAGTAGCGGAATTAGAGCGATGATTCGAGCTCGCCTGGCCAAGATACTCAAACAATCATGATGCCAAAGCACTATGATGCAGTTATTGTTGGTGCGGGCCCAAATGGCATAGCTGCGGCGATCACCTTAGCGCAGGCTGGCCGAAAGATCCTCTTGGTAGAGGCTCGTGACACTATTGGTGGCGCGCTAGCTTCGGGTGAACAAACCCTGTCAGGCTTCATTCATGATCTTGGTTCAGCGATCCATCCGCTAGGTGTTGGGTCACCATTTCTGCGCAAGCTTCCACTTGAGCGTTATGGCTTGCGTTGGGTCTATTCTCCCATACCACTTGCCCACCCATTGGATGATGGAACCGCGGTGTTGCTTCAACGATCTGTTGCGGCAACCGCAGCCGGGTTAGGTCAAGATGCCACTCGCTATCAGCGCCTCATGTCGCCGATGACACGGCATTGGGAGACACTGATTGAGGTTCTGCTTGGCCCGCTGATCCCACCGCCACTTTGGCCACCTCAGCATGCACTGGGATTAGCTGCTTTTGGGCCACTAGCACTGCTTCCAGCGCGCTGGCTGGCGAACACAATGTTTCGCGGGATTCGCGCAAAAGCATTGTTTGCTGGATTAGCAGGTCACTCGGTACTGCCATTTAACTCACCCGCAAGTGCCTCGTTTGGGCTTGTGCTTGGGATGCTTGGCCATGCGGTTGGTTGGCCATTTCCTCAGGGTGGGGCACAATCACTTGCCAATGCATTAGCTGGTTATCTACGCGATCTTGGTGGTGAAGTAGTCACAGGCCAGATGGTGCATTCCTTAGCCGAGCTACCGCCTGCACGCGCTACATTTCTGGATCTGACACCACGTCAGGTGCTCAAGATAGCGGGCGATCAGTTGCCTGCATCGTATCAGCATGCGCTTGGGCGTTTCCGCTATGGTGCAGGCGCCTTCAAGGTCGATTGGGCACTAAGTGGGCCGATTCCATGGCAGGCACCTGGCTGTGAACAGGCTGCCACGCTCCATCTTGGTGGTACATTTGCTGAAATCGATCAAACAGAAGCAGCTGTCATGCGTGGTGAGCATCCCCAACGACCATATGTATTGTTAGCGCAGCATAGCCGCTTCGATCAAACTCGCGCGCCGCTTGGCATGCATACTGTTTGGGCCTACTGTCACACACCGAATGGATCCAATGTTGACATGACCACTCGTATTGAGGATCAAATTGAGCGCTTTGCACCAGGGTTTCGTAAGTTGATCATCGCCCGTTGTGTCAGCCGCCCGTCCGATCTCGAAGCATGGAACGCCAACTTGGTTGGTGGCGATGTGGGTGGTGGCGCACTGGATCTGGCGCAAGTTATTGCACGCCCAACGCTAAGCTTACGCCCTTATCGAACACCACTACCTGGGTTGTATCTTTGCTCCGCCTCTACACCTCCTGGTGGTGGTGTTCACGGAATGTGCGGTTATCATGCAGCACGGGCCGCGCTACAAGATGGATTCTGACCCAGCATAGCGTTTAACCCTCAGGGCTTGTGCGCTAGGAATCCGCTACTACACATACCAGATTTGGCGCAAGCCAGAATGGTGGTAGGTAGGCGGGTGCATTCGAGAGCGGCAGAACTTCCTCTGGCAAGGCGATCCCAAGCGCCGCATGCATAAATGCTCGGCGGGCTTGGATGCGTGCCCACAAATCCGGATATGATGCAGCGATTTCGGCACGTAATGCGCTATCTGCTACTGCGACAGTATCCTCGCAATTGAGTGTCTGGCCGGCTGGCATTGGTGCAGGGATGATATCGCATTGGAAGACCATCCCAGATGTGATTCGATCAGTACTTCCGGCTCGAATTGGCGTATGCGTCCACTCATCTATTGCGATTAAGTGCCCAGGATTGAGAGCTGGTTGGAATGGCGCTCCCGCTAGTTCACGCAACACTGCTGCGTGCAGATCGCCACCAGTTGCACCGATTAGGAGCGATTGCCACCAGGTTGCTAGCGTTCGGAAATAGGGCGTGACATACTGCTCGAAAAATACTGGATCTGGCGTGGCCCGTAATAGCCCTGCTCTGCATGCTAAGCCACCCCAGTAGCCTAAGGCGGTCGTTATACCATCGCCCTCAGCAAGGCGGCGCGCGGTTGGGCTACGCAACCCAATAATCGGCCCATCGCCACTGACAACCATCACATGGCAGACCATTGGCTCGCCCTGATACCCCATAAGGCCAGCTGCCTCGAACTCACTCATCCCTGGGCGTGCTCCACGTACGATACGGAACACCGCTTCGGATGAGCGTTCGGCTGCCCAGGCATGCTGCGCGATTTGCGCGACTACATTCTTCGATTTAAGTCCGTCTGCCGGATGCATGAGTACTGGTGTGACATCCACCAACCTGCCAGATGCGCCAATCAAACGGCGTAGTGTGTCTGTCAAGAGCGCTGGAACAAATGCCGGGGATCGGTAATCGTCGCTCTCCTCTGGCTCCAGATACTTCCAGCCAACAACACCAACCCGTGCACCAGATGCGATCCCCAGGTTGGATAGAATCTGCCCCAAACGTGGCGCTATATCGCGTGGCTGCCCCATAAGGCTTAGTGATTGACATAATTGTACGGTTACGGGAATAGGAACCAAAGGCGTGTAGCCAAGCCCTTCATTTCCAACTAACAGCGTCCGCGAATTGTTCGGCCCAAGGATGAGTATTGCCTCCTCAAAGCGTGGATCAAACCCACATAGGAATGCAAGATTTGCCGAATGCTCACGGTCGCCATAGATAATCACCCAATCACTGTCCACAGCAGCGCGTACTGTCGCAATGCGGCGCTCATATTCGCTGGCTGGGATAATCGGTTGTGCATAGATTAGCGCGGATGGAGGTGGTATCACTTCGCGAAGTACAATTGGCATCATGATCCTCATACTATAGAGCTTATTCAGTCCTCCACGCCCAAAGGTTACAACTCTAAAAGGTTACAACTCTATGGGTAAACACCCATGGCTGATGTTATTCAAGCCGCGTTAACTACTTTGCCGGATTGCCTCAACCATGCGCTCCACACCCACAACTTCTGTTAGCGCCGCGAGCGCATTTGGATTCTCCTGCCATAACCAGGCTTCACGCAACCAGAAGCCTGGAATCACAACCGATCGATAGATTCCCCCTACCTCAGGTGGCACCGGTTGATAGCGCCCAGTCTCATCGAGCACATACAGATCCACTCGCTGGCGGCCTTCACGTGGGTCGATGATCCAATATTCGCGCACACCACCATCCTGGTATTCGTAGAATTTGTCCACTCGATCACGATTGACGCTTTCATCAGAGATAATCTCGATCGCAAGATCTGCTGGGCCTTCGAGCTGGCGCTGTGTAAAGCGATCTCGATGGTCGTCTGTCACATAAATCATATCTGGCTCTCGCACTGGCCCAGTCATGTGTAGACGCATTCCAACTGGCGCTAGCAAGATCTGGCCACGTACTGTCGCCCCCACAATCATGGTAAGCAGGGTTCCCAGAAATACCAAGATTGCTTGATGGATTACACTTGGTGGACTCATAACAATAACCTCTCCATCGATCCATTCGGTCAGGCTGCCTTGATAATCCCAAGCAAGCCACTCCGCATAGCTCATACGCAGTCGCTCCTGAGCAGCGCCATTGGCTTGGATCGCTTCAGCTGTCTCAATCGAGCTCATCGGCTTCCTCCTATGGAAATCTTAACACGGTATCGTTTGTTCGTCAAACATATGTTCTATTTTGCAAGAGTCATCATACCGTGTCAATTATACGCGCTATTTGTGATTGCATCCGCCTCAAAAGCGGGTATAATCCATAGGGTTTGTCACTGTGAGAGTAATATCATGCCAGAACAATATCAGCGCCCGGCCGAGATGGCCAAGGCCTATGAGCCACAACAAGTTGAGCCATATCTGTACGCTTGGTGGGAGCAGTCCGGCTTCTTTACGGCCAGCAATCATTCGGACGCAAAGCCGTTCACGATATCGTTGCCCCCACCGAATGTAACCGGGGAGCTTCATAACGGCCATGCCATGTATGTGGTCGAGGATGTGATGGTTCGCTGGCATCGCATGCTTGGTGATGCGACGCTCTGGCTGCCAGGTATCGATCACGCTGGTATCGCAACTCAACTACAGGTTGAACGCTTGCTCATCAGCGAAGGTACCAGCCGCCAGGCCGTTGGTCGTGAGGAATTTCTGCGCCGCACCTGGGAATGGAAGGCCAAGTACGGTGGCGAGATCCAGCAGCAGCTCCGCAAATTAGGCTTCTCGCTGGATTGGACACGTGAGCGCTTTACAATGGATGCCGGGCTTTCAAGCGCTGTGCGTACCGCATTCAAAAAGCTCTACGATGATGGCCTGATCTATCGCGGCCTGCGGTTGGTCAACTGGAGCCCAAGCCTACAGACAGCAGTCTCCGATGTTGAGGTTGAACATCAGGATCGCGATGTCAGTATGTATGAGGTGCGCTATCCAGTCGCCATAGAAGAACCAAGCACCGTTCGGCTGACGCTCACGGCGGAAGCCAAGAACCAGGCGACATGGGGGAGTGGCAGTTGGGCTGCGGATGCGACCGAGTTTATTACTGTTGCAACAACGCGTCCTGAAACGATCATGGGTGATACGGCGGTGGCGGTTAACCCAGAAGATCCGCGCTACCAGCACCTGATTGGTAAGTATGTCGTGCTGCCAGCGATTGGGCGGCATATTCCGATTGTTGCCGACTCATATGCGGATCCGACGTTTGGGACGGGTGTAGTCAAAATAACGCCAGCCCATGATCCAAACGATTATCAGGTCGCGCAGCGCCATAATCTGCCCATGATTAATATCATGAACCTTGATGCGACGCTCAATAACGAGGCTGGCCCATATGCTGGTATGGAACGCTTTGCAGCTCGTGCGGCAGTATTGGCCGATCTCGAAAAAGAAGGTCTGCTTGTCGCAACCCGTCCGCATCGCATGTCGGTAGGAATTGCACAGCGCGGCGGTGAAGTGATCGAGCCTATGCTGAGTGAGCAGTGGTTTGTGAATGTGAAGCCTATGGCGGCGATGGCGCTTGCGGCTGTCACCGAAGGGCGCACCAAAATTGTCCCAGAGCGCTTTGAGAAGGTGTATACGCATTGGCTCGAGAATATCCAGGATTGGTGTATTAGCCGCCAGCTCTGGTGGGGCCATCGTATTCCGGTTTGGTATACTCTCGATGGCAAGATCATCGTCCCTGGGCCAGATGATCCAGAACCACAAGGCGAAGGAATCTACCAGGATCCCGATGTGCTTGATACCTGGTTCTCTAGTGGTTTGTGGCCTTTTAGCACGCTTGGCTGGCCCGATGATACTGCGGACATGCGCAAGTTCTACCCAACCAGTGTGCTCGAAACCGGGTACGACATCCTATTCTTCTGGGTGACGCGTATGATGATGATGGGTTGCTACCTCACTGGCCAAGCACCCTTCGAGACGATCTACCTGCATGGGTTGGTGCGCGATAAAGATGGCCGCAAAATGTCGAAAACATATGGCAATGTGGTTAATCCACTCGATTATGTACGACAGTATGGTGCGGATGCACTACGATTTACGCTTATTACCAGCGGCACACCTGGCCAGGATTTGAACTTTAACCCGGAACGGACTGAATCGGCGCGCAACTTTGCCAATAAACTCTGGAATATCACGCGCTTCGTGCTGACCAAACTTGGCACAGATTGGAAAACCGACGACTCGGTGATTGTTGGCGCTTCCTGCTTGCTCAACTTCCCATATACCCTCGCCGATCGCTGGATCATGTCACGTTATGCTTGGCTTGTTGGTGATGTCGATCGCCTTATGAAGAGCTATAACTTTGGTGAAGCCGGGCGCCAGATTCAAGATTTCCTCTGGAGCGAGTTCGCCGATTGGTATGTCGAGATCGCGAAAGTGCAACTCGATGGTGATGATGCACGCAAGCACTTAACACGTGAAGTGCTCTACACTGTACTAGAGGGTAGCCTGCGTCTGCTACATCCCTTTATGCCATTTGTGACGGAGGAAGCCTGGCAGTATCTGACGGGGAGGGCCGCAGAACCGCAGAACCGCGGAACTCCAGAACAGCAGAGCCAAACGCCTCAAGTGGCGAGTATCGTTCTTCAGCCATTTCCACAGCCAGATTCAGCGATTATCGATGCGCAGGCCGAAAAGGATATTGAGCTTGTACGTGGACTCATTGTCGGGGTTCGCAATATTCGCAATGAATATAAGGTCGAACCAGCACGTCAGGTAGCAGCAATTCTGGTTGCTGGCGAATCTACGGCACTTCTGCAGGCGCAACGTGCGCTGATCGCCAGATTAGCACGTATTGACGATGCACAGCTCCAGATCGTCGAATCACTTGCCGAGAAGCCAACCAGCGCCGCCGCTTTGGTGGTTGGTGCGATTGAAGTTTTCTTGCCACTCGCTGGATTGATCGATCTGAGCGCCGAACAGGCGCGGCTTGCCAAAGAACTAGAGGCTGCTGAGGCGGATGCCACTCGGCGTGAGGGGCGGCTCGCCAATGGCGGCTTTGTCGATAAAGCACCTGCTGCTGTCGTTCAACGCGAACGGGAGGGGCTTGCTGCAGTACACGCCACTATTATCAGGCTTCGGGAGCGCATAGAGGATTTAGGATAGAAATGGAGCATCGAAATATTGAAGCAGGAACACAAGTGTTATTGTAAAGTAAGTGCTTCGATGTTTCGCCGGGGTACGCTTTGGGTCTGGCATACGGCTTCGCCCAGAGGGCACCCGGCTCCAATGCTCCAATGCTTCATTGCTCAATATAAGGAACAACCATGTCCAGCCAACACTACTTCATCACCGGGGGCGCTGGCTTTCTGGGGATTAACCTGACGCGCTATTTACTTGAGCGTGGGCATCGGGTGACATCATATGATATTGCCGAATTCGATTACCCCGAGCGTGATCGGGTGACGGTGATCAAGGGCGATATCCGTAATCGTCAGGCACTTGATCAAGCCATGCAAGGTGTTGATATTGTTGTCCATACTGCAGCGGCATTGCCACTCTATAAGCCCGAGG